>CAZTJP010000076.1:0-2333 GCA_964613895.1 uncultured Thiotrichales bacterium
TTGGGAATATCGTGGAATTTCAGATCGAGGAACACATCGAACCCCCGATCAACCAACGCGCTGACCAGATCGGGGCCTGCCGCAACGAACAGCTCGAAACCCACCTTGAGGCGTACCTGGCCCGGCTGAAGCCGGTCGACAAACGCCAATGCCGTGTCGGCCGACGGAAAATCCAGCGCGACGATCACCCGTTTCAATTCTCCAGCCATGAGTACTCCAGTGGATTCTGATGAGGGCGCACCGAGCCCCAGTTCTGACAACCCGGACATTGCCAGAAAACGACGTTCGACTGAAAGCCGCACTGGGTGCAATGACAAGCCATCTGACTGGACAGGCGCGCATCGAGCAGCCGGCCCAACGCCGAGAAGGACTCACGTATCTCACCTTCGGTGCTGTCACGCATCTTCTCCAGATAGGCCTTGATGATATACGGTGAGGCTTCCTTTCGGCTCAACTCCTCATGCAACATTTCCTCGACCCGTTGATGCTCTCCCAAAGCCAGGTAGGTCTTGATCAGAAAATATCGTGCCGCCGCATCCTTGCGGCAATCCGCATGCTGGTCGATGAACGCGGGCAACTGGGACAACAGGCCTTCACGACTGAACAAGGCATGCAGGTGTTTGAGAATAATGGGTGAGAAGTTACGGTTTTTCTTCAGCGCTTGCCGAAAATACTTGATCGCTGCCCGCGTCTTGCCCTGCGCCGCATGGATATCCCCCGCCTGGATATAGGCGCGGATGCAATCGGGATCGGTCGCCAGCGCTTTCTTGACGGTTTCAGTCGCCTGATCGACCCGCGATGCGCGAACGTGATTCTCTACCTGCTCGCACAGATAATGAGCGATGCGAACATACTGCGGCGCCTTCCCAACCCGTTGCAGTGAACGCGCCATGCGAATGGCGCTTTGCCATTCTTTCTCCTGTTCGTACAGATTGCGCAGGTAACGATAGACATCGGGATTGTCGGGATCGACCTCCGCCAGCTGAAGCAGGATATTCTCGGCACGATCGAGCAAACCCGCCTTGAGATAGTCCACCCCCAACTGCAACATCGCGCTCTGCCGCTGAACGGCTGACAACGTTGGCCGGGCAATGACATTCTGATGAATCCGGATGGCACGATCGACCTCGCCACGGCGACGAAACAGGCTGCCAAGCACCAAATGTGTTTCCACCGTATCCTCATCGACATCGACCATCTCGACCAACAACTGAATGGCCTTGTCGGACTGCTCGCTGAGCAAATAATTGAGCCCCTGGATACACTGGTTGGTATAAGCTCGTCCCGCTTCCTCCGAACCAAAACCATTGTTGCGGGGCGCACGCTTGCGGCTCATTCGTGCCGACATCCAGCCCGAAGCAGCAGCTACCGGCAGGAGCATCCAGAGAAGTGGCTCCATCAGGGGATCAAGGCTCCTCGATCGGGAGCTTTCTCAGGTTGCTCAACTCCGTTTGTGCATTCTGGAGCTGTTTGGACAACCTTTTGATTTCACGAGCCTTTGAAAAAGTTGAAACAGAACTGACCATAAATCCCAGCAAGACGCCAACCAGCGTGCTCAGGAGAATGGCTGCCGCCAGCGGCAACCGAAAGCGGGCAACATACAGATTCAGATCGATACTGCCCGGATTGAGAACCGTGAATACGACCGCGCAAACGACCGTCATCAGAATGATCAGGAACAGGAACAGCGTCTTCACAGGCGCTCCGGTGGCTCGTCAATCGACGATCGGCTTACCGACCGCATCCATGACACGCTCCCTGAGCTGCTTGCCCGCCTTGAAGTGGGGAACATACTTTCCGCTCAGCTGCACCGCCTCGCCCGTCTTCGGATTGCGCCCCTTGCGTGGCGCGCGAAAATGCAAGGAAAAACTGCCAAAGCCCCGGATTTCGATCCGATCACCATCCGCCAGCGTTTGACTCAGTTGTTCGATGATAATCTTGACCGCCAATTCCACATCCTTGCCATTCAAATGCGGTTGCCGTCTTATCAATCGCTCAATCAGATCAGATTTGGTCATAGCCTCTCGACGCCCTTCAAGATACCCGGTGCCCCTCAATCCTGCAGAACACCCCTTTCATAAGAACCGACCCTGATATTCTTCCATGATTCCGCGGGAACGGACAAACAGCAGCGGCCTTCCCCGTTGATGCAGGCGCCTAAAACGGTGCCACTTGAAATCGGGACCCCGGCCAACACCGGGGCCCCATCGACCGGCTACTCCGCCTCGTCCAGTTGGGACTTCAGGCCTTTCAATGCTTCCTGCATCGAACTGCCAGCCACGGTCTGGTTGCTGTATTCGCGAACCGCGCTGCGCTCTTCCTCGGTGTCCTTC
>CAZTJP010000076.1:2433-9184 GCA_964613895.1 uncultured Thiotrichales bacterium
CACGGTCTGGTTGCTGTATTCGCGAACCGCGCTGCGCTCTTCCTCGGTGTCCTTCGCCTTGATGGACAACGTAATGGCCCGCTGTTTGCGATCGACGCCGATGGACTTGGCCTCGACCTCGTCACCGACCTTCAGCACCGTGGTGACATCCTCGACGCGATTGCGGGAGATCTCCGGCGCTCGCAGAATACCTTCCACCGACTCGGCCAGTTCGACAATCGCCGCCTTGGCATCGACTTCCTTGACCACACCCTTGACGATGCTGCCTTTCGGATGCGCCACCATGTACTGCGAGAACGGATCCTTGTCGAGCTGCTTGATACCCAGCGAAATCCGCTCCCGCTCGGGATCGACCGCCAACACCACGGTTTCCAGCTCATCGCCCTTGGAATAGGAACGAACCGCTTCTTCGCCCGGGATGTTCCAGGAGATGTCGGACAGATGCACCAGCCCGTCGATACCGCCTTCCAGCCCGATGAAGATACCGAAGTCGGTGATCGATTTGATCTTGCCGGTGACATGATCGCCCTTCTTGTGCGTCGCCGCGAACTCATCCCAGGGGTTGGGCAGACATTGCTTCATGCCCAGAGAGATGCGCCGACGTTCCTCGTCGATGTCGAGAATCATGACTTCGACTTCCTGCGACAGATGCACCACCTTGGCCGGGTTGATGTTCTTGTTGGTCCAGTCCATTTCAGAGACGTGCACCAGACCTTCGACACCATCCTCGATCTCGACGAAACAGCCATAATCGGTGATATTGGTGACCTTGCCGAACAAGCGGGAGCCTTCCGGATAACGGCGCGCCAGATCGACCCAGGGATCCTCGCCCAATTGCTTGAGCCCCAGTGAAACGCGATTGCGCTCACGGTCGAACTTGAGCACCTTGACTTCGATTTCCTGACCCACTTCGACAACCTCGGAAGGATGCTTGACGCGCTTCCAGGCCATATCGGTGATGTGCAACAGACCGTCGATGCCGCCCAGGTCGAGAAACGCACCGTAGTCAGTGAGATTCTTGACGATTCCCTTGAGCACCAGTCCGTCTTCGAGACGTTCCAGCAAGGCTTCGCGCTCGGCGCTGTATTCCGACTCGACCACGGCGCGCCGTGAGACCACGACGTTGTTGCGCGCCTGATCCAGCTTGATCAGCTTGAATTCCAGTTCCTTGCCTTCCAGGAAGGTGGTATCGCGTACCGGCCGGACATCGACCAGTGAACCCGGCAAGAAGGCGCGTACACCCTGTAGCTCGACGGTGAAGCCGCCGCGCACCTTGCCAGTAATGACGCCTTTGACGATTTCGTCGTTTTCCTGAGCCTTTTCCAGTTCTTTCCAGGCTTTTTCGCGCTTGGCCTTCTCGCGCGACAGGCGGGTTTCACCCATTCCATCCTCGATGGATTCGAGGGTCACATCCACCAGATCGCCGACCTTGACTTCAAGCTCGCCGCTGGGGGAATAAAACTGCTCAATGGGGATGACACCTTCGGACTTGAGTCCGGCATTGATGACGACAACGTCAGGTGTAATATCGATTACAGTACCGGTAATGATCTTGCCGGGCTGCATTTGACTCAAGGAAAGGCTTTCCTCGAAGAGTTCTGCAAAACTTTCAGACATGAATAATTAAACCAAAACACCCGCGGCTTCGTACGCCGACGGGCACCCAATCAAAGTGAAAAGAAACAGGGCAACGCCAGCGTTACCCCACCAGTCCTTTTTCGGCAGCACGATCGACCGCACAGGCGACCATCTGTTCGATACTCATGTCAGAGCAATCGACCACGACAGCATCATCCGCAGGACGCAACGGCGAAACCGCCCGACTGGCGTCCCTTTCGTCACGCGCGGAAATCTCCCGAAAAAGGTCGTCAATACTAATATCAAACCCTTTCTCTTTCAACTGCTTATACCGCCTGTTCGCTCGCTCTTCCAGACTGGCGGTCAAAAACAGCTTCAATTCGGCATCCGGAAACACCACCGAACCCATGTCGCGCCCGTCAGCCACCAGTCCCGGTGGCTGGCGAAAGTCCCGCTGGCGCTGCATCAACGCCGCTCTGACTTCCGGAATGGCCGCCAGTTTCGACGCCATCTTGCCGGTTTGCTCGGAACGCAGTTCATTGCTGACATCCTCACCCTGCAGGAATACACGGGGTTCGTCGGCGGCATCGTCCTCAAAGCGGATATCCAGCGCCCTGGCCGCCTCGACCAGGGCCGCGGTGTCTTCCAACGGGATTTGCCGGCGACTGACTTCCATGCCCAGCAAACGGTAGAGCGCACCACTATCCAGATAGTGCCAGCCAAGCTTGCGGGCCAACCGGCGGCTGAGCGTTCCCTTGCCCGAACCGCTGGGGCCATCGATGGTGATCACGGGTGCTGATTCAGACATCACGACGCTCCACATTCAGGCCAACCGACTGGCAGGCCTCGACAAAACCGGGAAATGACGTATCGACATTGCGACAATCATGAATGGTGATCGGCTCCTGGCTGCGCAACCCGGCCATGGCAAATGCCATGGCAATCCGGTGATCACCATGCGTCACCACCTCGCCACCTTGCAGAACACCGCCTTCGATGACGATGCCATCCGGCATGGGCTGCGCCTCGATGCCACAGGCGTGCAGACCATCTGCCATTACCTGGATCCGGTCACTTTCCTTGACGCGCAACTCTTCGGCACCGCTCAATCGCGTCCGCCCTGCGGCACAGGCTGCTGCGATGAACAATACCGGAAACTCATCGATCGCCAGCGGCACCAGGGATTCGGGAATATCGATGCCATGCAGCGGCGCAGACCGGACGAGCAGATCCGCCACCGGTTCGCCTCCGGCTTCGCGCGTATTCTGCAGCGTGATATCGGCTCCCATCAGCCGAAGAATATCGATCACGCCGGTGCGGGTGGGGTTGACGCCCACATGCTCCAGCAACAACTCGGAACCCTCGGCTATGCTGGCGCCGACCAGAAAAAAGGCTGCCGATGAGATATCGGCCGGAATATCGATGCTGGTGGCCGCCAGCCGTCCACCACCGCTGACTTCAATGGTCGAGCCGCTGCGTCGCACGTCGTAACCAAAGCCCTGCAACATGCGCTCGGTGTGGTCACGTGTCGGCGCCGGCTCGGTGACTCGGGTTTCACCTTCGGCGAACAAACCGGCCAGCAACAATGAGGATTTGACCTGGGCGCTGGCGATGGGCAGGGTGTAATCGATCCCGTGCAGTGTCTGGCCACCACGAATGCGCAATGGCGGCCTGCCATCATCGCCAGTCTCTATACGCGCGCCCATACGCCCCAAAGGCTCGGTGACTCGGCGCATGGGACGCTTGCTGAGCGACTCGTCACCCGTCAGCGTCACCTCGAAAGGCTGCCCCGCGAGCAAACCGGCCAGCAATCGCATCGAAGTCCCGGAATTCCCCAAATCCAGCGGCGCTGGCGGCGCCCGCAGTCCATCCATGCCAACGCCGTGAATCACGACACGCCCCGCGTCAGGCCCTTCGATCTCGACCCCCATCGCCCGAAATGCCGCCAGCGTCGCCAGGCAATCCTCACCCTGAAGAAAGCCACTGACGCGGGTATCACCATCCGCCAGTGATCCGAGCATGATGGATCGATGGGAAATGGATTTGTCACCGGGCACACGCAACCGGCCGGCCAGCGCACCGCCCGATGGAACGAGAAAATCGAGATTGTCAGTCATTGAACCGCCCGCCCGGTAATACTTTCGAGGCGGGACGGTAAGGGATATCGACAATGGGCGCAACCCGGATCAGATCCGGGTTGCCGGGAGACACCGAGGCAAACTCAGTTGACGACCACCTTCAATGAATCCATCTGAACGTAGTTGACATGCTTGAACAACAGATCCTCGTCTTCTTCATGGATGTGCGTGTATTTGACCGCGACATCGAAACTCTGCCCACCCGCCACCGGGGTGCAACGGGTCACCTGCCCCACCACATACACCATCATCCGCGAAGGAAACAGACGCATGGTGATTTCAACCGGCGTATCGAGCGCCACCGGCTGGGAAGCGTTGTAGCACAGCCCGGTGGCACTGAGACTGACCTCGTGCGTGGGTGTCTGCGGCAACTGGATCTGCTCCGAGGACTGGTTGGCCAGTGTCTGGATCTTGTCCTCCAGGTATTCGATATAGGAGGCCACTTCCGGGAAGCGCTTTTCGATGCTGAGCAAGCTGGGGCGTTTGGTCTCCCGGTCGTGAAGGAAACGGTTGGCCACACCGATCTCTCTCTTCCTTTTCTCATACAGATCGTTGATCGAACCATCCTCGATCGCGTGCACCTTGAGCGCCACTTTGTCATTGACGCGAAAATAGGAACGTTTGTTGTTTGAATTGGCCATGATCACCCCCCTTGTTTGTTCGCATCGTTCAGATCGAACGACACAGGCTTGCCGTTATCGCCGGTATCGATATTGATTTCGATGCGGCGGTTTTTCGCCCGGTTCGCCGGGCTATTGTTCGGAACCAACGGCCGGGTATCCGCATAGGCGCGGATCTGAATCCGCTGATGATCCCGTAGCCCGTGGCGGGTGATGTAATGCACCACACTTGCCGCGCGCGATGCCGACAGCACCCAGTTGGAAGGATATTGCCGGGTTCGAATCGGGATATCATCGGTATGCCCGGAAACGATGATCTTGCCCGGACTCTGATCCAGCACTCGAGCAATCTTGCTCAATACCGGCGCGAAGGCCCGCTGCAGTTTCGCACTGCCTGAACCAAACGAGCCTTTTTCACTGATCCTCACCAGCAGACTGGTGTCCTCGATTTCGATCTCCAACAGGCCCTGCTCGATCTCCCGCCCGAGTTCCTCGACAAACTTCTCGGCCGTCTCTGCCACCTGATGATTGACCGGCTGCAGTACCGAAGGATCCTGTCGAATCTGCTCGATGGTTTGTTGCTGAATCACCTTGATCGGCGTCGGCTTGGGCTCACCCGGCGAGAATTCCTGGGCGATGATGCTGGTGCCCATTGGAATATCCTCGGCGGGGATGACACGCTGGACACCAAAAGCCCGTTTGACCGACCCTGCCATCTGCTTGAATTTCTGCGCATCCATCTCGGAAAAGGACAACAGCAGCACAAAAAAGCACATCAGCAGTGACATCAGATCCGCAAAGGTCATGACCCAGGCCGGCAGGCCTTCGGGACATTCCTCCTGTACGCATTCTTCTTGCATGAATTTCCCCCTGATTCGAATTGATCGCGCGGACTTTTCTCCGCACCGCTGGCAGCGGTACGGATCCGTCACGCTCGCGGATTATTTCTTCTTGTTGTTATTGCGTTTTTCCTCAGGCAGATAAGCCACCAGCATCTGCTTGAGAATCCGCGGATTGGTGCCTTCCTGGATTGCAGATATCGACTCCAGAATCAGCTTCTTGTTGAGGGTTTCCGCCGAACTCAAGCCATTGAGCTTTTCTGCAATGGGCAACGCAACCGCATTGGCAATGACAGCACCATACAAAGTCGTCAGCAAGGCAACCGCCATCGCCGGACCGATACTCTTCGGGTCCGACATGTTCGACAACATCTGCACCAGCCCGATGAGCGTTCCGATCATCCCCATCGCTGGCGCCGAATCACCAATGGCCTTGAACATCTTCGCACCCGTCTTCTGCCGCTCCAGCTCCAGATTGATCTCCTTGGACAGCATCTTGTAAATAATGTCCGACGCATGGCCATCGATACACATGCGAATGCCATCCTGCAAGAATGGATCCGAAATCTTGCGACCCTCCAGCGCGAGCAACCCCTCCTTGCGTGCCGTATCCGCAAGCTCCACCGCCTCGTCGATCAACACCTCCGGATCGGAGACCTTGTTCATGAAAGCCTTCATGGCGACTTTGAACGAGCCCAGAAACTGCTTCAGCGAAACCTGCATCAAAGTGACGGCGAATGTGCCACCAACGACAATGATCAGGCTTGGAACATTGATGAAAATGCCGGCGCTGCCACCCAGCGCGATCGAACCGATTATGACGCCAAACGCGGCGACGATACCAATCAAGGTTGCCAGATCCACGAACTCTCTCCCCTATGTTTTGTTGTTGTTTTGAGTCAGCGGGCCAAAGACCCGCACCCCGGTTGCCGGAACGGTATGCGAATCTCATGCCAGCAACCCGGAACAGGCGCCCGCCACACCCGCACCAGCAAAACGACACAGCCCATCTGTGACACCGCCCCCACCGAACAGATATTGCAAAACCCCATCATCGCTGTACGTGGCGGGATGACTGGCAAAAAGGGCGGCAATCATTTGCCGCCGGGAAAAAGACTGCCGCGCACACGGCGGATTCGGACATCGCGATGGATGTAGTGAGTTCGTTTGTAATGGCGGAGAGAGAGGGATTCGAACCCTCGGTGGACGCAAGCCCACAACGGTTTTCGAGACCGTCCCGTTCGGCCACTCCGGCATCTCTCCTGCGGCCGCGGATTGTAGCACGACCTTACGGCTTTCGGGGCTGTTGTGGCCGAATATTGATGGGTTTCGCTCCGCTCTACCCATCCTCGCGGGCCTGAGGTCAATTGGCCTGAGCCTGGCGGGAAAATGATGGTGTTTCGGTGGCAGGAGAGGGATTGATTCGCACCCTCCTGGCGCTCACCCCTTCGGGGCGCCTTCGGCGTCCAAAACGGCAATCCTGCCGTTTTGTCGAACCCTCGGTGGACGCAAGCCCACAACGGTTTTCGAGACCGTCCCGTTCGGCCACTCCGGCATCTCTCCTGCGGCCGCGGAT
>CAZTJP010000077.1:0-9167 GCA_964613895.1 uncultured Thiotrichales bacterium
TCGATTTCGATGGAATACTCGCCGCTGTCGTTGTCGAGCAAGGTGAAATGCTCGCGCGTAACGCGCATCAGCTCGCTCATTTCATCGTGATCGAGGAATGTCGGCGTACCACCGCCCCAATGCAACTGTTCCACCACCCGATCACGGTCGAAGAGATCACCCTGCAGGGCAATCTCCTTGTGCAAGCGCTGCAGGTACTCGGTGGCGAGCGCATGATTCTTGGTGGCGATCTTGTTGCAGGCACAATAGAAGCACACCGTATCGCAGAACGGAATATGGAAATACAGCGACAATGGACGTGGCACCGGATCACCATTGCTGTGCGCCAGCGCATCCCGGTAGTCCGTTTCGGTAAATGCCTCGCTGAATGAAACCGCGGTGGGATAGGAAGTATAACGTGGCCCACTCTGGTCGTAACGACGGATCAGATCGATATCGAATTCGATTCCGGATTTCATTTTGGAATTGTGGAGATCCTTTGGCTGGGTGGATGGCCGAACGTTACCCCACACAACCTCCCTGAATTTTGATATAGATCAACATACCTGGGCCAAGGCGGCGAGTCGCGCCTGCCACGCCGCAGTGTCGGTCGGATTTTGCGCCGGCCATGAGGCATCGGCCCTCAACCGTGCCAATCGGCGCCAATCGGCAGCGGACAGCGCCGGTAAGACATCGAGCACCGCCTCGGCCGCCTCGGGATCATTGCAGACCAGCAACATATCGCAGCCTGCCGCCCACGCCGCGCTGCCCCGCTCGGCCGGTGAGCCGGCTGAGTGTGCCGCCTGCATCGACAGGTCATCACTGAAGATCAGACCCCTGAAATGCAAGGAACGCCGCAACACTTCCCCCAGCCAGAATGGCGAAAATCCGGCTGGCTCCGGCGCCACAGCCGGGTAACGTACATGGGCGGGCATGATCCCTTCCATGCCCTGCCCCACCAGCGCAGCGAACGGCCGCAGATCGGTTGCCCGCAGCGTTTCGAGGCTGCGCTCATCCACAGGTAGTTCCAGATGGGAATCGGCCTGGACATGGCCATGGCCGGGGAAATGCTTGCCAACTGCCACCATGCCGGCCTGATGCATGCCACGCATGAACGCGCCAGCCAGCGCAATCACACCCTCGGCGGTATGATGGAAGGCGCGATCGCCGATCACCTGTGATGCGCCGTGGTCGATATCGAGTACCGGCGCAAAACTGAAATCCACCCCGACGGAGAGGCACTCGGCCGCCATCAGCCAGCCAGCCGCCTCGGCAGCCCGCTCTGCCTCATCGGCGGCGCGGTCGTACAAGCGCCCCAATGCGCCGGCCGGTGGCAAGCGCAGAAACCCTTCCCGGAAACGCTGCACCCGGCCGCCTTCCTGATCCACCGCAATCAGCAATGGCGGTGATTTGAGCGCGTGAATCTCACGGGTCAGGGCCTGCAACTGCGCCTTGTCCGCATAGTTGCGGGCGAACAGAATGACACCCACGCAGGCGGGATGCCGCAGCCGGCGGCGGTCATCGTCGTTCAGAGCCAGTCCGGCCACATCACAAAAGACGCCCGGTGATGACAGTCCGCCCACCGGCCGGCTCATGCGCTGCGCCGCCAGTTGCGCCCGGCCTCATCGGCTGGCGGCACTGAATCCAGCTGGCGCATCGCAGCATCGATCACTTCCAGCCCGGCGCCGGGTCGGCGGGCGTGCTCGCTCAACACTCTGCGCCAGTGCTTGCCACCGAACCGGCCCTTGTACAGACCAAGCATGTGGCGAGTGATCCGCGACAACGGAACACCCTGGCGTAACTGTGCATCGATGTAGGGACGCATCCGCTCGATAACCTCGGCGCGTGCCTTGACCGCCGCCGGCTGCCCATAGAACAGCGTATCGACCTCGGCCAATATCCAGGGGTTCTGATAGGCAGCCCGGCCCAGCATCACGCCATCGACATATTCAAGATGTTTCAGGCCCGCTGCCAGCGAATCGATGCCGCCATTGAGGATGATTTCAAGTTCCGGCCAGTCGTTCTTGAGCCGATGGACCCGTGGGTAATCCAGCGGTGGGACATTCCGATTCTGCTTTGGATCGAGCCCTTGCAGCCAGGCCTTGCGGGCATGCACGATGAAAGTCCGGCAGCCGGCGTCGGAAACGATTTCGACGAACCGGTCCAGTGAAGCTTCGGTATCCTGTTCATCGATACCGATGCGGTGCTTGACCGTCACCGGGATGCGCACCGCCGCGCACATGGCCGCCACACAATCGGCCACACGCTCTGGCGTCGCCATCAGACAGGCGCCAAAACGGCCCTCCTGGACCCGGTCACTGGGACAACCGACATTGATATTGACCTCATCGAAACCGGCCGCCTCGGCCATACGCGCACAACGTGCCATGGCGACTGGATCGGAGCCACCCAGTTGCAGCGCCAGCGGATTTTCGGCCGGATCATGCGCGAGGTAGCGCTGCGCATCGCCATGCAACAAGGCGCCGGTGGTGACCATCTCGGTATACAACACCGCATGACGACTGATCTGCCGCAGAAAATAGCGCTCATGCCGATCAGTCCAATCGAGCATCGGCGCCACACAAAACGTTCGTTTCAACATGGCCGCAGTATACCCCACCCCGCACAAGGCCAGATCGGGGTCAGGCTTGCGTTATTGCGTTATTGAGGTCAGATCGGGTCAGGCTTGCGTTATTGCGTTTTTCTGCTGTTTCGTCAGCTGCCGAGAATACCTTTGCGGTGGGTGGCGTTGATGCGCACCAGCAGATGCCGGAACGGGATCAGTGCATCGGCCTCCTGCAATGTCCGCATGAATGGCAGATCCTTGTCTTCGTAACGATGGCGGCCGCTGTCAACGGCGCTTCGCAAGCTCCGTAATCCCTGGTCGAGCTGGTCGATGAAGGTTTCACCCTCCTGCATGGCAGCGGCATTGAAACTGACGACATCGCGCAGGTCATCGACCTCGCTCAGCGCCTGATCGATCCAGCGGATGAGTTCTTGTGTCGAACTGGCGCGCAAGCTGTTATCGGCAGTCATGGAAAATCTCCACGCGAATCACGGATGAAAGCTTTTCAGGTAATTGTCGAGCGCCTCGGCAGTGAGCGGGCCGACGTGCATTCTGACCTGCTTCTGATCGGGCGAAATGATGAAGGAGGTGGGTAGCGCAACGATGCGTCCCAGCGATGTACGCTGCGAGGGACGCATCGGTACAATCGGATAGTCGATCAGCTGGTCGTCGAGAAAGCGCTTGAGTTGTTGCCGGTCGATATCCTCGTAGTTGACGCCCAATACCACGGCATCCTTGTTCTTGTGATCCTCGTGGAAGATCGTCAGCGCCGGCAGTTCTTCACGGCAGGGCGGACACCAGGTGGCCCAGAAGTTCACGACTACCATCTTGCCACGATACTGCGAAAGATCTTGCGTCTTGCCATTCAGATCCTTGCCCGAAAAACTCGGCGTGGCCTGAGCGGTGATGCTGGACAACAAGCCGAGCAGCAGAACCAGCATGAACTGGCGCATGAGAGTTTTGATCGACATCGCCTTCAAACGTTATTGAGAATCGGAATCGGCCTTGTGCCGCGCCCTCAGGGCCATGTTCCGGGCCTGGCGGGCAGCGCGACGTGCCTGGTGATAATCGCCCTGGTCGATGGCGCGATCAGCGTCTTCGAGCAATTGGACGGCTTTCTGATACTCCGCCGGCGCGCGTTCGGATGCGTGCGCGGCGCGCGCCGCCTGCAGCGCCTGCCGTGCGTCGCTCAGTTCCTGGACGGGAAAGGAGGCACAGGCGGTGATCAGCAAGGACAGACAGAGCAAAAACCCTGTCAGCAGGGGTTTGGCTTTCAACTTGATTCGCGCATCGGTATAAAGTGACCGACAAGCTAGCATCACTGACCAGGACATTCAACCTGGACGACATCCATCGCAACCAACCGAGGATTCCGGATGAGTCACGTCACCATCTACCACAACCCCCGCTGTTCCAAGTCCCGCCAGACACTCGCCCTGCTGGAGGAAAATGGTATCGAGCCCGAGGTTGTCAAATACCTGGAAACACCACCGACCGAAGCGCAGCTGACCGAGATTCTCGACCTGCTGGGCATGGAGCCACGCGATCTGATGCGCAAACGCGAGCAGGCCTACAAGGATGCCGGTCTGGATGATGAGACGCTCAGCCGCGAGGAACAGATCCGCCGTATGGTGCAATTTCCCAAAGTGATCGAGCGCCCGATCGTGGTGGTCGGTGACAAGGCTGCGATCGGCCGTCCCCCGGAGAACGTGCTGACGATTCTCAAAGGGTGATGATCTCGCCCCGCGCCAGCGCGCGCAGCGGCCGATCCGGCAGCGCCTGTCGCAGTTCGTCGAGGATTTCCGCTTCCAGCGCCGGCGTCATGTGCGTGATCGCAATCCGGGCATCGAGTCGCAGCTTGCCCAGATCGCTGGCCAACAGGCTGGCATGGTAATGCCCAGCGCTGTGCGCCAGCGCCTCGTGCCGGTCGGGGAACGAGCATTCCGCGAACACGTAATCGAGCCGCGAATGGGCGTTCAACCCTTGCCAGAATGTATCGTTGCCGGTGGAGTCGCCGGTATAGGCGAACGCCGCGCCTTCGGCTGACTCCACTCGATAACCAACTGCCGGCACGGTGTGGGAAACCTCGATGGCTTCGATCGTCCGCCCGCCGATGGTCACGCGCTGTCCCGGCTCGATGAGTTCGAAACGCAGCACCGGATTATCCGGGTCGGGCAAGGTGGTGAAGTCCGGCCACACGCTCCAGTTGAAAATGTGCTTGCGCAGCACCTCGAGCGTTGCAGGTTGCAGGTAGACCGTCAACGGTTTGTCCCGTAACAGTTCGAAAGCGGTATCCACCAGAAAGGGCAGAAAGCCGATGTGGTCGAGGTGGGAATGGGTCAGAAAGACGGTTTCCAGCCTGCCCATGCGCGCCAACGTCAACTCGCCTGCGCCACTGCCGCAGTCGATCAACAGATCGTCATCGACCAGAAAGCAAGTCGTGCGATGCCCCCGGCCAATACCGCCGCTGCAGCCTAGAACTTCGACTTTCATGTCGTTTGCAATAATGCCTCTGTTATCGATTGACGGATGATGGAACCAAATGGTCCGTTGCGGTCATACAGACTTCCAACCTGTGACGATGGGATCCATCCATGTCACTGGCTGACCCAAGTCATCCGTGAATCATGAAAACCTGCGGGGCATCAAACCGGCGGGGTATTCACTTGATTGGCTGCCTGTTATACCATTTTTTGAACTTTTCCCATAACTTCCGCACAGGCGCCATAACATACAGTGGAATCTCCCCATCTACTGACAGCCATCGCTGTCGCCGGCTATCTGGCCACGACTTTTCTGCTGTTTCGGGAGATCCGTCGTGGCGCCAATGCCGTATCGCTGTCCGCCCTGCCCCGTATCATCTGGGCCGGTTCATTATTGCTGCACGCCGCGATACTGGCTGTGTTGCTGTTCACAGCAACCGGGTTGAATCTCAATTTTCAGAACGCCATTTCGGTGGTAGCGTGGTTCATTTCGCTTTTACTGTTCTTCTCCTGCTGGCGGCATCCGCTGGGTTCGCTGGCGCTGGTGGTGCTGCCGGCGCTGTCGTTGCTGCTGTTGATCGGCCTGACCCATTTCGGCTCCGAGGCGCTGATCATCGAAGGTGGCGTCGGCCTGCAATGGCATGTGCTGACCTCGCTGCTGGGGTTTTCGGTACTGACGCTGGGCGCCGGCCAGGCACTGTTGCTGGCCTATCAGGAGAGAAAGCTGCGTAGTCACCATCTCAACGGCTGGATCCGGCATCTGCCACCCTTGCAATACATGGAGGAACTGCTGTTCCAGCTGATCGGCATCGGCTTCGTGCTGCTGACGCTGTCACTGATCAGTGGCTGGCTGTTCCTCGAAGACATCTTCGCCCAGCACCTGGTCCACAAGACCGTGCTTTCCATCGTCGCCTGGGTGATCTTCGCCGTGTTGCTGATCGGACGGCGACTTCAGGGCTGGCGGGGGCAGACCGCCATCCGCTGGACGCTGTGGGGCTATGTGCTGCTGGTGGTGGCCTATTTCGGCAGCAAGCTGGTGCTCGAAATCATTCTCCACCGCGTCTGACGCCCCGTGGCCGAGCTTCCCATAGGCTATTTCCTCGCTGCCTTCGTCGTGCTGTTGCTGATGTCGGCGTTCTTCTCCGGTTCCGAAACGGCGCTGATGTCACTCAACCGCTACCGGCTGCGGCATCTGCGCGATGAAGGTCACGCCGGGGCAGTGCTGGCCAGCCGACTGCTGGAAAATCCCGACCGGCTGATCGGGCTGATCCTGATCGGCAACAACTTCGTCAACATTCTCATCACTCAACTGGCCACCTATATCGGCTACCGTCTGTTCGGCTCCAGCGGCATTGCGCTGGCCACCGGCGTGCTGACACTGGTGCTGCTGATCTTCGCCGAAGTGGCGCCCAAGACGCTCGGCGCGCTGCGGCCGGAGCGGTTCGCCTTTCCGGCCTCGTTCGTCTATGTCCCGCTGTTGAAGATCACGTACCCGCTGGTGTGGTTGATCAATCTGTTCGCCAATTCGGTACTGTGGCTGTTCGGCGTGCGCACCGAGGCCCACAGCTCCACCGCGCTCAGTGCCGAGGAGTTGCGTACCGTGGTCAACGAGGCCGGTGGTTTGATTCACGACAGCCACCACAGCATGTTGCTGCGTATCCTCGATTTCGAACAGGTCACGGTGGAGGACATCATGGCGCCGCGCAACGAAATCGTCGGCATCGATCTGGATGAACCCTGGGAGGACATCGAAGCACAGTTGCGGCAGATCAAGTTCACCCGCATGCCGGTCTACCGCGGCAATATCGACAACATTCTGGGCTACATCCACATCCGCAGTATCCTGAGCATGCTGGCCGAGAACACACTCACCCAGGAAGCCATCGAACGCAATCTGCGCAAACCCTATTTCATTCCCGAAACCACCACGCTGACGCAACAACTGGTCAACTTCAAGAAGGAACGCCGCCGCCATGCGCTGGTGGTGGACGAATACGGCGAAATCCAGGGACTGGTGACGCTCGAGGATATCCTCGGCGAGATCGTCGGCGGTTTCACCTACGATGCCGGCATCAGCAGCGAGATCCAGGAGCAGCCCGATGGTGGCTGGATGATCGATGGCGGCATCAATCTGCGTGAACTCAACCGCGCCCTGCAGACCCATTTCCCGACCGATGGCCCACGCACGCTGAATGGCCTGATTCTGGAATATCTGGAAATGATCCCGGATGCGCGCATGTGCGTGAACATCGGCGGCTATCACATGGAGATCATCAAGACCACGCCCAGCAGTGTTCGCTCGGTCAGGCTGCTGCCGTTCTCCGATGATGATGGCCAACACGGACAACGGGCGGCGGCATGAGCAAGCGCAAAAGCCAGTATCGCTGTTCCGAATGCGGCGCGGTGCAGCTCAAATGGGCCGGCCAGTGCAGCCAGTGTGGCGAATGGAACAGTCTGCGAGAGGAAACCGCGCCGGCCCCGTCGAAAGGGGGCAAACGCTTTTCCGGCTATGCCGGCGAATCGGACATCGTGCGGCTGACCGATGTGCGCGCACCCGACGAACCCCGCCTGAGCAGCCATCTGAGCGAACTCGACCGGGTGCTCGGCGGCGGCATCGTACCCGGCTCGGTGACCTTGATCGGTGGCGATCCCGGCATCGGCAAATCGACCCTGCTGACGCAGATGCTCGCCCGGCTGACCGAAGCGCCGGCGTTGTACATCTCCGGCGAGGAATCGGCCCACCAGATCAGCCTGCGCGTGCAGCGGTTGTCGCTGCCGGTCGAACACATGAAGCTGCTGACCGAGACGTCGGTGGAACGCATCATCGCCACCGCCCAGGCAGAGCGGCCGCAGGTCATGGTGATCGATTCGATCCAGACGCTCTATACCGAAACGCTGCAATCCGCTCCCGGCGCAGTCGGCCAGGTGCGCGAAAGCACCGCCCAGCTGGTGCGGCTGGCCAAACAGGCGCAGATCTCGATCTTCATCGTCGGTCATGTCACCAAGGAAGGCCAGCTCGCCGGGCCGCGCGTGCTCGAGCATATGGTCGATACCGTGCTCTATTTCGAAGGCGACCCCAGCGGCCGCTACCGCGTCCTGCGGGCGATCAAGAACCGCTTCGGCGCGGTCAACGAACTGGGCATCTTCGTCATGACCGAAACCGGCCTCAAACCGGTCAACAACCCCTCGGCCATCTTCCTCTCCCGCCACGAACAGGCGGTGGCCGGCAGCGTCATCATGGCGACCCGCGAAGGCAGCCGGCCACTGCTGGTCGAACTCCAGGCGCTGGTGGCCGAAAGCTATGGCGGTGCACCGCGCCGGGTCGCGGTCGGACTCGAACAGAACCGGCTGGCGATGCTGCTGGCGGTGCTGCAACGCCACGGCGGCGCCATGCTGCATGGCCAGGATGTCTTCATCAATATCGTCGGTGGCGTGCGCATCAGCGAAACCGCCGCTGACCTGCCACTACTACTGGCGGCCATCTCCAGTTTTCGCGACCGGCCCTTTCCGGACGATATCGTCACCTTCGGTGAAATCGGCCTGGCTGGCGAAGTCCGCCCGGTGCCACATGGCGAGGACCGACTGCGCGAAGCGGCGCGGCAAGGGTTCAAGCGCGCCATCGTGCCGCGCGCGAATGCACCGCGCCAGCCCATCGAAGGGCTCGAAATCCGGCCGGTATCACGCCTCGGCGAAGTGGTTGGCGAGGCTTTTTTCTGAACAGCCGGTCATGGACATTGCCCTCATCCGTCCTATAATGCGCAGCCAACCCGCCGATCGGGCGCCCGTAGCTCAGCTGGATAGAGCGCACCCCTCCTAAGGGTGAAGTCGCAGGTTCGAATCCTGCCGGGCGCGCCATTTCCGCTCCGACCCTGCGCTCTGTCACTCAAATGACATTCCCGACGCCGCCGAAGGCGTATGTTGCGCCACGAGATCCACGAACGCGAGGAGGCGCGAATCATGAGCACCACAGTGAATGAGGCGCATTGTCATACCGGCATCACCGAACCGGTCAAGACGATCACCCCGGCCGATCTGCCGCTGTGCTGTCCGCTGCCGGACGAATGCGTGGTGGATGCCCATCCACGAGTCTACCTGGCGCTCGATGCGCAAGGGCGCGCGCGTTGCCAGTATTGCAGCCG
>CAZTJP010000078.1:0-9034 GCA_964613895.1 uncultured Thiotrichales bacterium
CGGCCATCATTCAACCAATGCCAAGGAGCCTGGAATCATGCTCACTACCAACCCCTTTTCAGAACTCACCGCGTACATACCTGCCGGTGTCATGCAGGCGTACGTCGTCCTCATGTTCATTTTTGTGGCAGGCGGTACCGTGCTCGACATGCTCCACAAAAAGAGCGCCAAGTACTTTTTCGAACATGCCAAACGATCCCAGAAACTGGCAAAACGCAAGCTGGGCGGGGGTGAAAAAGCCTCACTGGCCGTCAAGGTACTGACCAATGAAGTCATGGCTGCGGCAGAGTTTGCCAATCCCCGCCGCCGGATGTCTCACTTGTTGCTGATGTACGGATTCATCCTGTTCGTCGTCACCACTGCCATCATGATCTTTGGCTATCTCGGCGCCGACAGCAAAACACCGGTACTCCTGCCCCTGCTGTGGCATCTGGGTGCGCTGATGGTCTGTATCGGTGGTTACTGGTTCTGGTTCTCCATCCGGGTCGACGTCAGTGCCGAAGGTCATCCCTGGTACAAGGTCGAGCGTGATGATGTCTTCATTCTGTCTCTGCTGGCGACTACCACACTTGCGCTGATCTGGTCATTCCTGCAGGCTGTTGGCGCGGCCTTCACCGCAGATATTTTCTTCATCCTGTTCATCATTGCGGCCACTGTGCTGTTTACCACCGTATTCTTTTCCAAGTTCGCACACATGTTCTACAAGCCTGCCGCTGCGTTCAACAAGCGCGTCATCTGGGCGGACGGATCTCGCGAACGCCTTCCCGATATCCCTGACCTGAGTTCGGCTGAAACCAAGCAGCGTTTCCCCGATATCCCCAAATACATGGGCGAGAATCCTCCCAACATGGGTTTGGGTATCAATCGTGAACCGCCTCAACACTATTGATTCTGGTTTTCTGACATTCGCTAAAGAGGATCTGCTATGCCTACTTTTGTACAAATGACCCGATGTGACGGTTGTGGCCAGTGCGTTGATATCTGCCCCTCCGACATCATGCACATCGACACCGAAATTCGACGTGCCTACAACATCGAACCCAATATGTGCTGGGAGTGCTACTCCTGCGTCAAGGCCTGCCCACACAACGCCATCGACGTTCGGGGTTATGCCGATTTCACGCCGTTGGGCAGCTCGGTACGTGTCCGCCGTGATGAAGAAAAAGGCGTCATCGCCTGGCGCATCATCTTCCGCAATGGCAAGAAAGATTGGGATCTGCTGGCCCCGATCACGACCAAACCCTGGGGAAGCGGTTATCCCGAACTGAAGAATGCGCCGAGCCCTTCCCAGGAGCAGCGAGACAGCCAACTGCTCTTCAACGAGCCGAAATACATCCGGCTCGATGATGGCGGCTTGCATACCCTTGAGTCCAATGGCCTGAGCATGAAAGAAGGAGTGTACTACTGATGGCTTACCAAACAATCGTTGAAGATAACATCGACGTTCTCGTCGTCGGTGCCGGCCTGGGTGGTACAGGCGCAGCCTGGGAAGCCCGTTACTGGGGCCAGGACAAGAAGATCGTCATTGCCGAAAAAGCGAATATCGATCGCTCTGGCGCAGTCGCGCAAGGTCTCTACGCAATCAACTGCTACATGGGCACTCGCTTCGGTGAAAACAACCCGGAAGACCACGTTCGTTACGCACGTATCGACCTGATGGGGATGGTACGCGAAGACCTGCTCTTCGATATGGCGCGCCATGTGGATTCGGCTGTTCACCAGTTCGAGGAATGGGGTCTGCCGCTGATGCGCAATGAAAAGACCGGCACCTATCAGCGTGAAGGCCGCTGGCAGATCATGATTCACGGTGAATCCTACAAGCCTATCGTTGCCGGCGCGGCCAAGAAATCCGCCGACAAGGTATTCAACCGGATCTGTGTCACCCATCTGCTGATGGATGAGAATCAGGAAAACCGGGTTGCGGGCGCGGTCGGGTTCAACGTTCGTACCGGCAACTACCATGTTTTCAAATCCAAGACCGTCATCGTTGCTGCCGGTGGTGCATCGAACATCTACAAGCCCCGGTCCGTTGGCGAAGGCGCCGGTCGTGTCTGGTACGCTCCCTGGTCATCGGGTTCTGCCTATGGTCTGCTGATCCAGGCCGGCGCGAAGATGACGCAAATGGAAAACCGCATCGTACTGGCTCGATTCAAGGATGGCTACGGCCCGGTTGGTGCCTACTTTCTGCATCTGAAGACTTATACCCAGAACGCCTATGGCGAAGAGTACGAGTCGAAATGGTTTCCTGCCCTGCAAGAGATGGTCGGCAAGGAATACCTGGATCCAGAAGCCTCACACCGCACACACCGGCCGATTCCGACCTGTCTGCGTAACCATGCCCTGATCAGCGAGGTGAATGCAGGCCGTGGACCGATTCACATGGTCACAATGGAAGCCTTTCAGGATCCGCATCTCGAAGAGATCGGCTGGCACAACTTCCTGGGTATGACCGTGGGCCAGGCCGTACTCTGGGCCGCGACCGATGTTGACCCGAAATATGAAAATCCGGAACTGACCACTTCCGAACCCTACGTCATGGGCTCTCACGCGACCGGTTGTGGCGCCTGGTGCTCCGGACCGGAAGATGTCTCTCCCAAAGAGTACTTCTGGGGTTACAACCGGATGACGACCGTACAAGGTCTGTTCGGTGCGGGCGATGCGGTTGGTGGTACGCCACACGCATTCTCGTCCGGCTCGTTCACCGAAGGCCGACTCGCTGCCAAGGCAGCCTGCAAATATATCGATGACGGCAAGGCTGAGGGTATCCGGGTCAGCGACGCACAGATCAACAAGCGTCGCGAGGAAATCTACAAGCCGCTCGAGACCTATCGCGTCTATCGGAACCACATCACCGCCGGTACGGTCAATCCGTACTACATCAACCCGCGTCAAGGCCTCGATCGCTTGCAGAAGCTGATGGATGAATACTGTGGTGGCGTCACCGTCAACTACATGACCAACGACAAGCTGCTCAACATCGGCCTGAAAAAGCTCGCACTGCTCGCAGAGGACTGGGAAAACGGCATTGCTGCCGAAAACATCCACGAACTGCTGCGGGCCTGGGAGCTCAAGCATCGAATCCTCACATCGGAAGCTGTGTTCCAGCATACGCTCTTCCGTGAGGAAACCCGCTGGCCGGGATACTATTATCGCGGCGACAAGATGAAGCTCGATGATGAGAACTGGCATGTACTGACTGTATCGCGCCGTGATCCGGAAACCGGCGAATACACGATGGAAAAGGCCCCGCTCTATCACCTGATAGACAATGAAGACGCGCCCAAGGAAGACGCAGCCTGATCCATCCAGCATGCCATCAGCACGCTGATCGCGTTCGCCCCGGCAAGCTCGCCGGGGCTGCGCTTTGACCCCGAAAGACCAATAAATATAATCTATATTTATTGGTCTTTTATCTTTTGCATACGATATTGGCCTGGAAGGCCTCGCCAACCCAATCGTTCCGGACAGGATATTCACCTTTCCGGTTCCAAATCTGCTCCGCAACGCAAGGAGAACAGACAATGAACATTACCGAAAAAACTGATGAAGAGATCTATGAGATCGCCCGCCCTTGGTGGCAAGAATTGATCCGCTTCTCGAACAATAAAAACTACCTGATGTTCATCAAGAACTTTTCGAAATCACTGCGTGCTGGCGCGAATGAGATGGAAATCGGCAAACAATTTGCGCGCAGTGATCTGGCGCACAACCTGTCCAAGGACTTCGATATCCTTGGCACGATCCGCCGTGGAGAATACGTGACCGTGCTATTCCGACAGCGACACAAGAAAAAGGAAGGGGAATGGCTGGGCAGGATGGTCCTCGGCTATGAGGATGGAGAAGTCAAAATATTCAGCGTCTCGCTGTTCTGACAATGCCCGAACAAGGTGAGCATTGATGGAAGACAGCATCCAGGACAACAAGTTCGTCGAACTTCAATATAAAGTCATCGATGAGAAGACCGGCACGACACTGGTCAATATCGAATATCCAGTGAGTTACGTGCACGGCGCCAACGACATCCTGTCCCCCGAGATATGTCGTGTGCTGGAAGGGAAAGTAGCTGGTGATACCATCGAAGTCCCGATCGACGGCAATGAATTGTATGGCCCGAGAGATGAATCACTGGTCTTCACCGACCGGCTCGAAAACGTGCCCGAGGAATATCGCGAACTGGGCGCAACCATCCTGATGGAGAATGACAAAGGGAATACCAAAGAATTCATCGTCACCCGCATCGATGATGATACACTGACCGTCGACGGCAACAACCCGCTCAGCGGTCGAAAACTTCTTTTCATACTCGAGATACTTTCCGTCCGCGATGCTACCGATGAGGAAATCGAGGCAGGTGGCGCGACGGATGCAGAACCGGATATCGATGAACTCCTCCAGTAACTACATTTTCTGTCTCAACAACGAGGCGCTCGAACAGGTCGTCGAGTCCCATCATACTCAGACCCCCGAGACCATTTCTCACGCCGGCCTCGAACCGCCCTCTTGTCCGCCGATCGATGAAGCCTGCACACTCACCCAGCACCGCTACAGCCTTCAAGCGCTGGAGCAGGTACTCGAGTCGCTGAAGCATTCACTTTCGAATACGCCGCGCGATACCGAACCGGAAACCTGGGCATCCCTGCAGCAAGACCAGGGCATCGTGCTGGCCGCGCTGGGCCAGCACCGCCATGACCCGGCGCTGCTGACAGAAGCCGTCGATGCCCTGGAACAAGCCCTTGAAACCACCCGCGCCACGCGGGACGATCAATCTGCCGAAGCCACCATCCAGACCCATCTGGGCGCAGCACTGCTGGCACAAGGCCTGCTTGAGCAGGACATTCAGCCCCTGAAACGCGCCGCTGACGCTTATACGGAAGCGCTCAAGGCATTGTCGCGAGATGAAGCGCCCTTCGACTGGGCCGCTGCCATGCACAATCTGGGCATCGTATTTCACGCCCAGGGAAAACTGCTGAAAGGGCATCGGATGTTCGAAAAATCCGTCGCGGCTTACAAGAATGCGCTGGCCGCCTGGTCGCTCGAAGACACCCCCAAGCAATGGGCCATGAGTCAAAACAATCGTGGCGCCGCGCTGCAAAATCTGGCAGAACGGGAACAGAACCCGGGCAGGATGGAGGAAGCGATACGCGCTTACGAGAAAACCCTCAAGCTGTGGCTGGAGCAAGTGCTGCCCATGCACATGGCAGCCAGAACGACGCTCAATCTCGCCATTTCGCGAATCCATCTGGCCGAACTGGCAAGAGACCGAACTGCTGCCGAACTGGCGATAGACGACCTGACACGCGTCACCGAAATCTATCACGCCACCTGCGGCCCCGACTATCTTGCGCTGGGTCAACAACAAATGGACCGGGCAACCGCACTGTTCAACGAACTGGCGGACACGCCAGCAACGTAACAACAGCAGCCAGAGTCAACATCCTGACAGCGTCTGTTCAACCCCGATTACTCACCGGATACGGCTGCGATCGGTGAACAATCCGCTATTTATCCGGGCAGACGACACTCATATCCATCTCGACAAAGGCACTGATTTTCGACAGAAACCGAAGCACTCGCGTATCCACACCCACTTGTGGCGCCAGTGCATCGTCGCTCTCGGACAGAACCAGCACCATCCTCAGCTTGGGCACCAGATTGAACCGTTCGATCAGTGCCAGAATCTGCTCCTCACGGGGTTCAAGTTGGTCGACCAACTCGTTCGCCAATTGAAACAGGTTGAGGTTACCGCCCGATGTTTCCAGCGCCAACTCCCACGCACTCAGCGTCGGCTTGTCGAAATTGCTCGACGCCCCGGCCCTGTCCACCCGACTCGGCGTCAGCTCGAGGCTGGCGGTGATATCATCGGGATTGAAATGATAACCGACCAGTACAAAACAGACCTTTCCTTCAGTGGGCGTCACCATCATACTTCATCGCTGTTGTTTTCCAACCAGCATTTTTTCATGCCATTCAGCCCGCGACAATAACCCGGACCGCATCGAGCCTTATCATGGCCCGCTCGAGCGAACTCAGTAATGCCTGGCGCTGCTGCTCCAGTTGCTCGATCTCATCTTCCCGAATTGCAGGATTGACCCGCTTCAATGCATGCAGCCGCTCGATTTCCTTACCGAGCAGCGCTTCTCCCCGCTGCTTCGACGCCTCGATCAACGCCGACGCCTGGCTGTCCGCCAGTTCATCTGCCCGTTGCAGCATGCTCTTTAGATCAGGCAAACAAGCGCGGCTGACCTGATAACGGGTTTTCTTGTCCACATCGATACGCGCAGCAGCGATTTTCTCATGACTCAACTGTTCGCCCACTTCCCGGCCTTGTGCATCCACCACAATGCGGTGCAATGCCGGTGGAAAATATCGCCGGGACACCAGATCGCTGCGTGCCGCGGTATCGACCACATAGAGACATTCGAGAAAAATCGACCCTGCGCGGATCTCCGGCCGCCGAATTGCGGTAAAACCGGTATTGCCCAGCTCGCCATCGAGCACTCGGTCCATGGCGCCACGCACCATCGGATGCTCCCAGCTCAAATACTGCTGATCCTCATTGGACAATGCGGTTTCCCGGTGGCAGGTAACCGTCATGCCATCTTCGAGCAATCCGGGAAAACCTTGCTCGAGATGATTCCCGGGACGCAAGATCCAACTATTGGCCCCCTGTGGCTCATAGTCCACACCATAACAATCGAAAACAGAGGCCAGATAGGAAAACAGTGTGTCCGGAGATTCTTCCGCGATCGCCTGCTCAACCAGTCTGGCAGCCGCGGCAGGACGACAGGAATTGTACTCGAGCAGCCGATCCCTCCCCTTCTGCAAGGAATCATTGAGCTCGTTTGCCAACATTGCAGTGCGCGCAATCAGTTTCTCGCTGCCACCCTCGGTCAACGCCTTCACCAGTTCCGCCCGCAGCCGGATGAATACGCCCTGCGCGGCGGGACATGGCGCTTCGAATGCATTCAGGCCATGTTGGTACCAATCGAACAATACCTGCTGGGCAGTGTGCTCGAGAAAAGGTACGTGGATCGAAATATCTTCACGCTGACCGATTCTGTCCAGACGGCCGATACGCTGCTCGAGCAAATCCGGATCGAGGGGCAAATCGAACAGAATCAGATGATGGGCAAATTGAAAATTACGGCCCTCACTGCCAATTTCAGAACACAACAGAATGGGGGCGCCCGCTTCTTCATCGGCAAAAAAGGCCGCGGCGCGATCGCGCTCCACGATACGCATCCCCTCATGAAACACCGCCGCGTGAATCCCTCTTTTCAAACGCAATACGTTGGCCAGATCGAGCACCGTTTCGGCATGGGCGGCAATCAGCAACACCTTCTGATCGGCCAACGCCTCCAGCTGCTCGATCAACCAGGGGACTCGAGGATCGAAGTCTGTCCACCTTCCCGGCTCATCGGGGTGCGCACGCGCCCAACCCATCTCTGGCGCCAGCAGCGCTGCAAGCGTTTCCTCACCGCCATCGGCACCCTTGCTCACGCATACGGCTTCATACTCTGCCGGCGCCGGCAACGGATGACTCACCAACCGCCGGCCCGGGAACCCCTTCACCGCTGCTCGAGTATTGCGAAACAACACCCGGCCCACACCGTGCCGATCCAGCAAATGCTCGACCAACACTTCCCGGGCTTGCTGCTGCTTTGCCCTATCATCACTGTCAAGCCATGCCAACCACCGCCTGTCGCGCTCATCCACCATCGCCCCCAGTGCATCACGACGGTCGGTATCCAGCGGTGCCGCGCCCAGTAACGCCTCCACCACATCGGCCACGGGCTCGAACGCCGCCTCCTGGCGCTCAAAAGTCTCGAGGTCCGGATAACGATCCGGATCCAGTAAATGCAGACGGGCGAAATGAGCGGCCTTGCCAAGCTGTTCCGGCGTGCCAGTCAGCAACAGAACGCCCGGCGTCGCGGCCGCCAAACGCTCTATGGCAAGATACTCACGGCTGGGATAGCCTTCCCGCCACTGCAAATGATGTGCTTCATCGACCACCAGCAAATCCCATCCGGCATCCAGTGCCAACGCCAACCGCGCCTCATCATGACAGATAAAATCCAGCTCACAGAGCAACAACTGAACCGTTTCGAAAGGATTGGAAACACCCTCCTCCACCAGCGACGCCCAGCGCGCCTCATCGAACACGCTGAACTGCAGATTGAAACGCCGCAGCATCTCCACCAACCATTGATGAACCAAGGGCCCGGGCGTGACCACCAGCACACGTCGAGCCCGCTCATGCAACAACTGATGATGAACGATCAAACCCGCCTCGATGGTCTTGCCCAGACCAACCTCATCGGCCAACAGAACCCGTGGCGACATTCGGCGGGCCACCTCATGCGCGATATACAATTGATGCGGAATCGGCAAGGTACGCACCCCGATCAGCCCCCATAAATCCGACTGCGCCAACCGATTGACATGCAACAGCGTCTGATATCGCAACTCAAACCACTTATCAGCATCCACTCTCAAACTGAACAAGCGATCCGCAGGCCGATTGAGCTGCAGAAAATTATCCAGCTCCCCCTCATCCAGCACAGCGGGGCGACCATCCTCCCGGATTCCTTCGTAGATCACACACCCTTGCCGCTCCCTGACCGACGCCACCGTCATGGCCCAGCCTTCATGACTCACCACCACACTGCCCACGCTGAAGATCGCCCGGCTCAGTGGCGCCGATTCAATCGCATAAGTGCGCGTCTCACCCGTAGCCAGAAATGCCAGCGTCACCGTACGTGAATCCGCTCGAATGACCGTACCCAACCCTTGATCCGCCTCGGCATCACTGACCCAGCGCTGCCCGGGAACAAACGTATCCAAATCCACCACCCGCTTGTCGCGAAAAGGCATGAAGGGTACTAAGACCGCCTCCCTCAAAGCAACACCCCCGAACAATCACTGGCCTCATCGAGCCATGACCACCCGAGTTATCTCGTAGCAGCCGGTAGGCAGCGGCCGTTCGCGGACGTTTGCTGCAGGGACAGCGGCCGTCGAGCCTACAGGGATGTAT
>CAZTJP010000079.1:0-8884 GCA_964613895.1 uncultured Thiotrichales bacterium
GCTGCGGTGCGTAGTATCATCCGCGGATGTTGATGATCCACCAGAGCAATCGCCTGGAAGTGCTGGCCGCGCGGTTTGCAGCGTTGATCGCCAGTCTGCCGGGGTCGGCCCTGGCGCCCCGCCTGGTCATAACGCCCAATTACGGCATGGGCCGGTGGTTGTGGTTGAAAACCGCTGACCAACTCGGTATCGCCGCCAACTTCGATCTGCGCTTTCCTGCCGAGTTTTCCTGGCAGATGTTGAGAGCCGTGCTCGGTGATCTGCCCGATGTCAGCCCGTTTGCACCCGGCGTTCTGCGCTGGCGTCTCTTTTCCAGCCTGCGAGCCCATGCCGGTGATTTCCCAGAACTGTCATCCAACCTGGCCGCCGGCGATGCGCGTCGCGCGCTCGAACTGGCGGAGCAGATCGAATCGGTTTTCGATGCCTATCTCTACTACCGGCCCGATCTGATCGAGCGCTGGAGCCAGGGCAAGGGTCAAAGCTGGGAAGCACGTCTGTGGCGGTTGCTCGATGACGGTTCGGCACCTCATTGGGTCAATCTCCGGCAGGCCTTCCTCGATCGGGTCGGGCAGCGTCACGACCGTTTGCCGGAGAGTGCGATTTTCTTCGGTGTTTCCGAGCTTTCGCCCGGTTACCTGCAACTGCTGGACGCATTGTCACAGTATATGGATATCCACTTTCTGGTGGTCAATCCATGCCAGGAATACTGGGGCGATATCGTCGATGACAAACGCAGGTTGACGGCGCACGATGCATCCGGCGCGGTCCCCGATGAAGTCGATTGCTATCTCGAAACCGGCAACCCACTGCTGGCCTCCCTGGGCCGTCAGGGGCGCGATTTCCTCGATCTGCTACTCGATCTGCATGCCAGTGATGAAGCGCTACACTTCGAGGCGCCCGGCAGGGACACCCTGTTGGCGCATCTGCAGTCGGATATGCTGGAACTGCGTGATCCACGCGAGTCGCCATCCAGCCTCGGTCCTGATGATTCCATTCGTATCCACAGCTGCCACTCGCTGATGCGTGAAGCGGAAGTGCTGCATGACCAGATTCTCGATCTGCTCGACCAGGATCCGGCATTGCGCCCCGAGGACATCGTCATCATGACGCCGGACATCGACAAGGCCGGTCCCTGGCTCGAAGCCGTATTTTCAACCTCGCCACAGGCCATTCCCTGCTCGATCGCCGATCGGGGTCTGGCGCAGGACAACGGCCCGGCGGAACTGCTACAGCATCTGTTGTCGTTTCCGGGCAGCCGTTTCGACGTCAACCGGGTACTGGAACTGCTGGAATTCCCGGATATCTGTGCGCATTTCGGTATCGACCCGGCAACCCGGCAACTGATCGTCCGCTGGTGCGAGGCAGTCAATATCCGCTGGGGAATCGATGCCGAACACCGTCGTTCGCTCGAATTGCCCGCCACCCCGGAGCATACCTGGCGCCAGGGCCTCGATCGTCTGCTACTGGGCTATATGCTCGGCGACACGGAATTCTTCGGTGATGTACTGGCCTGGCCCGAGATCGAAGGCAGTGGTGCCGCCGCGTTGGGTCGGTTCGCCCGGTTGGCGCGACAGTTGTTTCATCTCGATGCCTGGCAGCAGGATCATCTGCCCCTCGACCAATGGATCGAACGTCTGAATATCCTGCTCGATACGCTGTTGGGCGAGACGCCGGCTCAGACCGATGCGCGTCAGCAGGTGAGCCAAACCTTGCGGGAACTGCTCGATCAGTATCGCGCCGCCGGCTGTGACGAGCCACTGGATTTCGCCACTTGCCGCCATGTCGTCGATGCCGCGATCCAGCGTGCCGCCGGACGGACGCGTTTCCTCAGCGGCGGCGTTACGGTTTGCGAACTGCGACCCATGCGCAGCCTGCCGTTTGCGGTGGTCTGTCTGATGGGCATGAACGACGGCGAATTTCCCCGTCCCGACAGACGACCGGCATTCGACCGGATGACCAAAAGCTTTCGACGCGGCGACCGCTCGCCGCGCAATGCCGACCGCTATCAGTTTCTCGAAGCCCTGCTGTCGGCCCGCAGCAAATTGCTCATCAGCTACACCGGAATGGATATCCAGAGCAACGAACCCAGGCCGCCATCGGTGCTGGTCAGCGAGTTGCTGGACTATCTGCACGAGGGCTATGGCATCGATCGCAAATCCCTGATCGTCCAGCATCCGTTGCAGGCATTCAGCCCCCGCTATACCGCCCCTCCATCGAACCGGGAACCGGGACTGTTCACCTACGCCGACTATCGCGGGGGGCAGCGTGAACCTGAGCAGCCGCCCATCCCAGCGGCGAACCGGGAGCAGGACGACACGGATATCATCGAACTGGCGGAGCTGCGCGCCTTTCTTGCCAACCCGGTGCGCTACTACCTGGTTCGTCAGCTCGGCGTGGCGCTGGAGCGCCAGGCTGCCGATCTCGATGACCACGAACCCTTCGCGATCGAAGCCTTCACCGATGAACGGATTCGTCGGCTGATCGACGAATTCGGTCAGGACTCGTTGCGCCGCCTGCGGGCCGAGGGTCATCTGCCACATGGCACGCTCGGCGACGAGGCCTGGCGGGCCGAAAAGCGACGGGTCGAAACGCTGCGGCAGCGTTTGCCGGATACCGAACCGCTCGATGATGTGGAGATCCAGCTCAAGATCAGCGGCTATCGACTGACGGGCGTTCTCACCGATCTCTATCCACAGGGCCGGATCGTGATTCGCTGGCGCCGCCATTGGGCGCGGGAACGTCTGCCCCTCTATCTCGACCATCTGCTGCTCTGTGCCAGCCCTGGGCATGCCAGCCAGCCGGTGACCCACCTGATCACCATAGACAGTGATCTGGGTTACGGAGAGGTTCCTGATCCTGTCGCCCCGCTGGAGGCGTTGGTGGAAGCCTATCTGGCCGGTCGGAAAACCCCGCTGCCACTGTTTCCACGCAGCAGTTACGAGTTTGCCAAACAAGGCGACATCACCAAGGCGCGCCAACAGTGGCTGGGGAATCGGAATGTCCAGGGTGAAGGCGACAAACCCTGTTACGCACTGGCCTTCAGAGATGTGCCCGATCCGCTCGGTGCATCGTTCCAGTCCTGGGCGCAACGCCTCTACGAGCCATTGATAGAAGCGGAAAAGGCCTATAAGGAGCGAGGCAAATGATCGTCTTCGAGCCGGATCTCAATGGCAAGCTGTTGATCGAGGCCGGCGCCGGCACCGGCAAGACCTGGACCATCGCCGGCCTCTATGTGCGCCTGATCGTCGAGCAACGACTGACTGTCGATCAGGTGCTGGTGGTCACCTTCACCCGTGCCGCCACCGCCGAATTGCGTGATCGTCTGCGCCAGCGACTGGTGGATACCCGGGCCGCCATGGTGTCGGGTGAACCACAGGATGAATTCGAACGCCGCCTGCTCGAACGGTGCCCCGACCGGCAGCAAGCCGAGCGCCTGTTACTGCGCGCAATACGCAGTTTCGACGAAGCCTGTATCTTCACCATCCACGGCTTTTGTCAACGCCTGCTGCGGGACATGGCCCTGCGTACCGGTTACGGATTCGGCTTCGAGTTGACGCAGGACGACAGCGAACGCATCCGCTTGGTCGTCGACGATTACTGGCGGCGCCATTTCTATCAGCTCTCACCCGCGCAGTCGGCCATCTTGCGCATCAACCAACTCAGTGCCGATCGCTTGTTCAACGAGGTCCGCCAATGGGTCGGCCGTCCATGGATGGATATCCATCCACTAGCGGAATCGTCGGCCGAAGCGCTGTCGTCGGATCCTGCATGTTTCGATGAACTCGAGGAACTGAAAAACCACCTGCGCGCGCAATGGGCAGAACAGGGTCAAGCGATTCGTGATCTGCTGATCGCAGCGATCGGCGTCAGTCTCAATGGCAATATTTATCGGTTGACAACGGTGGCCACCAGTCTCGACCAGCTCGAACAGTATCTGCAGGGTGAGGATGCGTTGGCATTGCCAAATAAGGCCCCATTGTTCAGTCAACGCAAGCTGGATGCCTCGGTGAAGAAAAACCAGCAGGCGCCAGTACACCCGTTTTTCACCCAGTGGCAGACGCTGCTCGACCTGCACGATGCCTTCAAACGTGCCGCCATTGCCGCCTGCGGCCGCATACGGATCGAGGTATTGAAACAGGTGCGGCAGGAACTGCAACGCCTCAAGGCAAAAGACAATGTGCTGTCGTATGACGACCTGCTGACGCAGGTGCATACGGCGCTTCACGGTGATGACGGCGCCAGCCTCGCGGCGCAGGCACGCGAGCGCTATCGCGCCGCCTTGATCGATGAGTTTCAGGACACCGACCCACTGCAATACGACATCTTCGACGCGATCTATCCGCAAAAACATGATCGGTTGATCTTCGTTGGCGACCCCAAACAGTCGATCTACCGGTTCCGCGGTGCCGATATCCATACCTATTTCAGAGCCCGGCGTCAGGCAGCCTCACAATGCGCGCTGGAACAGAATTTCCGCTCCACGCCAGCGCTGATCGAGGCCATCAATACCTTGTTCGGCAGTCACCCCAACCCGTTCTGTGAGCCGGAGATCCGCTATCAGCCGGTGACGGCCGGGCAGGGCGAGGCGGCTACCCGCGCCGCGCCCGAACGGCTGGGAGCATTGCGGATCTGGCATCACTACCAAGTGGACAAACCTGTCGCCAAAATGGCCGGTGAAGCCCTCGTCGTCACGGTGGTCGCCGATGAGATCGCCCGCTTGCTCGATGCGGCAGGAGCGCCAGGATTGCTCATCGACGGGCAACCACTGGGCGGCCGCGATATCGCAGTGCTGGTACGCACCCACGATCAGGGCGCGGCGATCCGCCAGGCATTGCTGAGACGCGGGATCGGCTGTGTCATGGATCTGCGTGATTCCGTTTTCGACTCGCGCGAAGCCGATGAACTGGCAGTCGTCCTGCAGGCCTTGATGCCCGCCGCTGGCGCGGGTCAGTACCGAGCCGCCTTGCTGACCCGGTTGTTCGGCCTGACACTGGACGATATCGCCGCTCTCCATCAGGATCATGCCGCCTGGGATGCCTGGGTGGAGAGATTCTATCGTTGGGGCTTGCTGTGGCGGGAAAAAGGCTTCGTCGTCGCGCTGCGCACGCTGATGAACGAAACCGGCTTGTGGTCACGACTGCTCGCATTGCCCGACGGTGAACGCTGTCTCACCAACCTGCTGCAATTGATCGAACTGCTGCATCGCGAAACCACCCGACGCGGGTTCACGCCGGAATGGCTGTTGCACTGGTTCAACCGGCAACGCAGTCTCCACGATGCCAATGACGAAGCCCTGTTGCGTCTGGAAAGTGATGACAATCTGGTGAGAATCGTCACCGTTCACAAGAGCAAGGGCTTGCAATATGGCGTCGTGTTCTGCCCGTTTCAGTGGAGTGACACACCGGGCAGTGGTTCGGGCCGCAAGGGTGAACCGTTCAGCTTTCACTCGCCGGAACCGGAACACAAGGCCTGGCTGGTGATGGATTGCGCCGAACGCCAATCGCTCAAGGCGCGCGACCAGCAGGAAGCATTCAGTGAAAGCCTGCGGTTGCTCTATGTGGCGCTGACACGCGCCAAATATCATTGCACCCTTGTCAGCGGACGTTTCAACAACAGTCACCAGTCAGCACTGGCCTGGTTGCTGCATGGCGCCGATGCGGCCACGGACGACTGGGTGACTGCCAGCAAGCAGATTGCCGACAAGTCCCCCGATCAATTCTTGCAGGATTTACAGGCCTTGGCGCGGCGCGCCGGTGGCAGCATCGAACTGGCGCCATTGCCCGAGCCGGCCGGTATCACCCTTGCCAGCGCCCGCTCGGTACGATTGCCGGGTACGCCGCGACGATTCACGCGGGAACTGAAGGAACCCAAACGTGTATCGAGTTATTCGGCGCTGACCGTGGGGGCTCACTCGGAGGCGCCCGATTATGACCGTGAGGCGCCGGAGCAGGGCACCGACGGCGGTTTCGTTCGTGGCGCCGAGGCCGGTGTCTGTCTGCACTGGATGTTTGAACATCTCGACTTCACGCAGCCAGTGTCGGCGCAACAATCGGTCATCGTCGAAGCCTTACGGCGTCATCGCTTCGACACCGGATTGGCGGAACAGACCTGCCGCTGGTTGCAGGATGTCATCGACACGCCACTCGAAACCGACAGTGATCTGAGTCTCTCCTGCATTGCCGCCACCAACCGGCTCAATGAAATGGAATTCTATTTTCCGGTGGAGAATCTGGACCGAACCGCCCTGCGCAGGTTGCTGATGCAGTTCTACCCCTCGGGGCCGATACGCCAGGCCATCGGTCATCTGGATCTGACCCGCCTGAACGGCTATATGAAAGGTTTCATCGATCTGGTGTTCGAACATCAGGGCCGTTACTACCTGGTCGATTACAAATCCAATTATCTCGGCCCGGCGCTGACGGACTATCATCCGCAGGCGCTGCAAACGGCTGTTGCCGGCGCGCACTACTATCTCCAGTATTTGATCTATCTCACCGCCTTGCATCGCTACCTGCGGCTGCGGCTGGCAGATTACGATTACGACCGTCATATCAGCGGTGCCTGGTACCTGTTCATTCGTGGTATGTCGGCGGCAACCGGCGCCGATTATGGTATCTACCACGATCGGCCAGCCGCTGAACTGATCGAATCACTGGATCGGCTGTTTTCACGGAGCGGAGAGACATGAGCGCCACCGAAGCGATGATTCAACGCGCGCTGGATGATGAACTGGCCGACTTGATCGCCCGCATCGCGCCGGAATCGGATGATGCGGTTCTGAATGCCATCCGGCTGCTCAGTCACGAAGTCCGTCAGGGCCATGTCTGCCTGCAGCTGGCAGCATTCGCAGGTCAGGAATCCGGCACTGGCGAGCGTTTGCCGGCATTGGCCGAGTGGCGTGCACGGTTGGGACACAGCCGCGCGGTCGGCCAGCCTGGCGATTGTACGCCTTTGATACTGGATGCAGCCTCGCGGCTCTACTTTCGCCGTTACTGGTTGTATGAACAGTCACTGGCCCGTCTGTTGACGGCGCGTACCGGTCGCGACGAATTGATGGGCGAAGATCAGCAGGCAGCTGAGATCGCCGGTCGGATATTTTCCTTGTCGGCAGAGCAACAACGGGCTGTCCAGACAGCATTGCGCCATTCACTGTGTATTCTCAGCGGTGGGCCAGGTACCGGCAAGACCACCACCATCGCCGGCTTGTTGCTGGCATTGTTGCAACAATCGCCGGAAACCCGCATCGTCATGGCCGCACCGACCGGCAAGGCCGCTGCCCGAATGCAGCAAGCGCTCGGTGCGGTGCGAGACCGTTTTCCGGAAGATCTGGCGTCACGGCTGCCGGACAAGGCGCTGACACTGCACCGATTGCTCGGTTACCAGCCTGGTTCGATTCGCTTCAGGCACGATCGCGACCGGCCGTTACCCTGGGATGTGATCATCGTCGATGAGGCTTCGATGATCGATCTGTCGCTGATGGCCAGGTTGGTGGATGCGGTGCCGCCAGCGGCGCGGTTGATACTGATTGGTGATCGCCATCAGTTGGCGTCGGTGGAGGCCGGCGCAGTATTCGGCGAACTCTGTGATCCAGCGCCCGACAATCCACTCAGGGCCAATCAGGCGCATTTGCTCACCAGTTACCGGTTCGATGCCGAGCGGGGGATTGGGCTGCTGGCGCGGGCGATCAACGAGGGTGACGATGATCGCGTCATCGAGCTGCTGCAGGCATCGGCGGACGAGACGCTGGTATGGCTGGACAGCAGTGAGCGGACGATCGACTGGCGTGGCATCATGGCGAACAAAGTCGATCAGCAGCTCACGGCGCTGGCAGGCCTGACCGAACGATGCATCGATACATCCGATGATTGCCGTGAATTGTTCGATACACTGGGGCGATTCCAGATTCTGTGTGCGCATGCTGACGGTCTGCGTGGTGTGACGGGTGTCACGGATGAGATCGAACAACGGTTGGCGCCTTTTCCGAGTCGACGTGAAACGCGCTGGTATGCAGGCAAACCGTTGATGGTGTTGGAGAATGATTATCAGAACCGATTGTTCAACGGGGATTTCGGCGTCTGCGTCGATGCCGGTGGCGAGCGTTGGCGGGTGCTGTTCGCTGATGCCGAGGAAGGTGGCAGGCGTTTGCTTCCCATTGGCCGGTTGCCCGCGCATGAATCAGCCTGGGCGATCACGGTTCACAAGTCTCAGGGCTCGGAGTTCGACGAGGTATTGCTGATTATGCCGGAGTCACCATCGCCGGTGACGACCCGGGAGTTGCTCTATACCGCTGTCACGCGGGCAAGGCGCAGAATTACCATCGTCGGTAACGAGGCGGTACTGCGACACGCGGTACGACGTCAGGTGGTCAGGCATTCCGGGCTGCTCGATGCGATGCGGAGCCTGGACGGAGATAAGCATGGATCGAGCGGTGGATGAGGCCTGGATGACGCGGGCGTTGGCGCTGGCGGATCGGGCCGAGCGTGAAGGCGAAGTGCCAGTGGGCGCGCTGGTGGTCATCGAGGGCCAGGTGATCGGGGAGGGATGGAACCAGCCGATTGGCTGTCACGATCCCAGCGCCCATGCGGAGGTGATGGCGCTGCGTGCGGCCGGGCGTGCTTTGCAGAATTACCGCTTGCCGGGGGCGACGCTCTATGTGACGCTGGAGCCTTGCACGATGTGTGCGGGCGCCATCATTCATGCTCGCATCGACAGGGTGGTTTTTGGCGCCAGCGATCCGAAGTCCGGCGCCGCAAGCAGTGTATTCTCGCTCCTGGGTGATCACCGTTACAATCATCGGCCGGTTGTCACCGGCGGGATATTGAGCAATGAATGCGCCGACCGGCTGACAACCTTCTTCAAACAACGCCGAAACAAATAACAATCC
>CAZTJP010000080.1:0-8740 GCA_964613895.1 uncultured Thiotrichales bacterium
GTCCGTCCTATCGGACGAGATGTTGAGTTCCGCTTCGCTCCACTCGAACGGCTTGTTCGTTATAGTTCGAGAATCACCGTGACATGGTTGATGCAGAGTTCCCTCAATAGTGGAAGTCTGGATAACGAGTTGATTCCTTTGATACATTCGTAGTTCCTGTATCGGGTTTTCAGGCCGGATGATGCGACGATGGATTCAAATTTTTTGATGGTCATTCTGTTGAGTCCGGATTCGACCTCATGATATTTTTTTGCACCGTCGTTTCTGTAACGGCTCCGGACACGCATGACGGTCTTTTCCGAAAACAGGATATTGATCCAGGGTACTTTGCAGAAAAAGTGCATGTGGCTTCCATAGGGGGCGAACCATGGCGGGCCGAAAGTCAGCAGGATGAGTCCTGACGGGTTCAGCAGGCTCTTCATTTGGGCGAGTATGTCACGAGGGTTCGAGAAATGTTCGAAGCTGTTCTGAGAGATCACAACGTCGAACGCGTTGCGCATGTGGGGCTGAATGCTTGCGACGAAGGAGATCTGTGATGGAGGGATGCCATGCTGTTTGGCATTGTCTATGGCCTGTCGCAATATCTTTTTATTGGTATCGATTCCGACCACGGAACAATCGTATCTTTGGGCGAGGGCGATGCCTTGGTATCCGGCACCGCAGCCGAAGTCGATGATCCGCTTTCCTGAGACGAGTGTACTGAAATCAGGAAACACCCGTTTCAATAGATCCAGCGAGTTGTCAATAGTGACGGTTCTGCCTTTCTCGAAATAGTCCTGGCTGTCTGGCTCTCGGGACAACAAGAGTAAGATTCGCTCGCCAATGATCATATTCGGTTCTCATGAGATCGGTATGCATGCAATCACGCATTGAGTGGCCACATCCTGACCCGGTTAGAAATCCGGTCTGGCTGACGTCTTGAGACGTTCGACAAGAAAGATCAAAAAGGGTTTCATTAAATTCACAATCCGACTCGGATTGGATGTAGGAATCAGAAGTAGCGTGTGAGTTCCAGCCGGGCGAAGTCGTCGTCACGCAGGGGATATTGCTGTTCCTGTGGTGAGAGCCGGTCGAATATTTGCAGCTCACCGCTGAGTTTCCAGTTTTGGCCTATGCGTCGGCTGGCTTCGATGCGGTAGCTGCGACTTTCGTGGTCGAGATCGAAAAAGCCGCCGGCGAGTACTTCGGTGCTCTGTGTGTCGTTGAGCGCCCAGCGTGCACCGAGGAACAGGTCGTTCTGGAATGGCGTGTCGGCATCTTCCTGGCGGCTGTCATAGTGGTATTCGGCCAGTACTCCGAGGTCGGACGCGCTGTTGGCGATGGTGTAGAAAGTGTATTCGAAACCGCCGACAGCGGCGCCGAAGGATTGTTGTTTCTGGTCCTGGTAGATGGCTTCGAGTTTCCATAGCCAGCTTTCCAGGGTGGCTTGGGCGTCCAGGCTCAGGCGGTTGATGAGGGGGTAGCGGGGGATCAGGCGTGGCTGGCCGTGGCTGGTGTCGAGCAGGAGTTGGGGGGCGCGGGCGGTGCCCGAGAACCAGGCGAGACCGATGTCCCAATCGTTGAAGAATGTGCCATTGGCGCGCAGGGCATAATCGAGGTGGTGATCCTTGTCACTGGATTCGTATTGGGGGTGATCTATGTCGACAGGCAGCGGGCCACGCAGTCGGCTATGGACGCCGGGAAAGCTGCGTTGACGGAATCCCGGCATCAGGAACATTTCCAGCGTGCCCCAGTCGCGATACCAGAGGCCGTGAACGGCTGGTTGTCCGAGTTTGTCTTCGCCGTCGATGTTTTCGATCAGGTCGGTCTGGTTGATGATGTCCACCAGGTGCTGGCTTTCGGTGACACCCCAGAAGACTTTGATCAGCCCCAGATCCCATTCCCAGTCACCGCGGACGACGTGCATTTTCAGTTCCCGGAAGTCGGCATGGGTGCGTTGCTGGTCGAGATCGTCGATGCGTACAAAAGGGGTGACGGTGATCGAATGGCCGGGTATGGGGAGGTCGCGATGGTATTCGACTTCGAAGGCCATGGCTGGGTAGCTGTCGCTTTGACCGGCAAACAAGGCGTCGTTGGGGAAATAGCTTTCTTCCAGTGAATAGGACCCGCGCCAGTCGGCGGCATCGGCTGCGAGTGACAGGATGGCGGCTACCGACAAGGTCAGCATGCGAAGGCGGTTCATTCGGGTTTTCCTCTAATGCAGGTTTTTCAGCTTGTTTTTGTTGAAATCCCGGGGGCTGAGGCCGGTTCTGAAATGGTAGTTCTTCCATTCGAGTACGGTGCGTTTTCCGTTTTGCTGGTTGACCATTTCCATTTTTCCCGGACGGTAGTAGTGATCGAGATAGACGTGATAGTCGCTCATGGTGAGTGTCTTGAGCGGCTTGTTTTTGCGGTCGAAATATTCGACCCGGGTGATGCGGTATTTGTCCTTGTCGATCCAGGCGATCTGGCGGGTGTAGCCGGAATATTTGTATTTCGGCCGCCTTTCGATGACGTAGCATTGCCATTCACCGCAGGGTTCCTCGCGCAGGAACTTGTAGTCATATTTTTCGACTTCCTGCGAACCGAGGTCTTCGAAGGCAAATTCGCTGCCCATGAACGGGCCGGATTTGTTGCGTGAGCTGATGCGTTTGACACGCTTGAGTGCAGGCAGATAGAGCCATTGGTCATCGGGTTTCAGGCCATGGGAAAAGGTCAGCATGGCGGTGCCTTTGACGTCGGCGGGCTCGTCGAATATCGACATGCTCTTGTCGCCATCTCCCTCGACCTCAAGGGTGCGGATGCGGATCTGGCGGACGCTTTTCTGACCTTTTCGGTTGATCAGCGTCATGGTCATATCGGCGGTGAAGTCGCCAAAGCCGCTGTCGTAGGCATCCGCATCGCGGGCGATCTGAAGCCCCTTGTCTTCGGCTGTTCCAGCCAACACGGTGCCAGCGAACAGCAGGAACAGGCCGATCAGAAGGGTTTTTCTGTATGTCATGGGTGATCTCCAGTCAGTTGCCTTGGACGTTGAAAGCGTTGAATAGAATATCGACGGCGACCTGATGGGCGCCCTGATAGAGTGCTTCGAGGATTTCTGCATCGGACCAGCCGAGTTCACGCAGCGCCTCGATATCTGCGCTGGTGACGCCCAGCGAGTTCTCGACCGCATCGAGCACGAACACCAGCAGGGCTTTTTCGCGCTCATCCAGCGGTGCATCGCCGGGGTTCTGCTTGAGCGCCTCGATCTGCTCGGATGTCATCGAGAAGTGGTTCTGTAAAATGGCGGTGTTGGCATCGATGCAGTAGCTGCATGCCTTCTCGCGTGACACCAACAGCCTGAGAATGGCTGAAAACTTGGGTGACAGCGAGGGGTGAGACTGGCTCCAGCCGATGAATTCCAGTTGGTTGCGGGCGACGGTTTCGCTCACTGCCAGCATTTTGAAGGCATTGGGCACATAGCCGATTTTCTCTTCGACCAGCCGAAAGAGTTCGGCGCGCGCGCCTTCCGCCTGTTCCGGGGGGATCTCCTTCAAGTAAGACATTTCATAGACTCCTGACTGGATGAGTGGCTGCCGGTGCTGGCAGTTTTTCCTTGTCGAGCTGCATCAGCAATGGCGGCAAGAAGAAAAAGTCGATGAACAGTGCAATCGCAATGGTGATCGCAGTCATCAGCCCCATGGATGAATTCAACTCGAACGCCGATCGGGACAGTACCAGAAAACCGGCAATGAGTACGAGGGTAGTGACCCACAGTGCGGTGCCGACACTGGAAAAGGCGTAGCGAACGGCATCTTCCGGCGCAAGATGCTGCTCGCGTCGGGCGCGAATGTATTTGCTGAGAAAATGCACGGTGTCATCGACGACGATACCCAGGGTCATGGCGACCACCACCGACAGCGCCAGCCCGATCTCTCCCTTGACCAGATACCAGACGCCGAAGGCCATGAAGGCTGGCGCCAGGTTGGGGGCCAGGCTCAGCAGACCGAGTTTGAACGAGCGCAGGGCAATGATCAGCGTCAGTGAGATCAACACCAGCGCGGTCAGTGTGCCGCCAAGCATGCTTTTGATATTGCGCATGCCGATGTGTGCAAACATGATGGTCGGGCTGGCTCCGTGGGTGTAGAGCTCAGGGATATGTGCCTTCATCCATGCGCCGGCGCGCGCCTCCAGGTCGAGCACTTGCTGGCTGGTGAGGTTGTCCAGCGTGACTGCGAGTCGGGTGGCCGATTTGTCGGTATTGATCTGGTTGTTGAGGTCGAGCCCGAACGGCAGTGACATCTCGTAGAGTAGCAGGTATTGCGCTGCCAGATCGCGTTTTTCCGGCAGCTTGTACCAGGCGGGATCATCACCATGCATATTGCGGTTCAGTCGCTTGAAGACATCGGTGATCACGTTCACATGGCGGACCTCGGGCTGCTGGCGGAACCAGTTGGCAAAGCTGTCGAGTTTGCGCAGAAAAACCGGATCGCTGATGCCGCCGGACTGTTTGGAATCGATCGAGTAATCGAGAAAATACAGGCCAGTCAGATTGTCTGCGATCTTGTCGGTGTCGCGCCGGAACTTGATACTGTCGTCGAAATATTTGACGAAATTGTCGTTCAACTCGTTGCGTGGCGCCAGCGCGCCCAGCCCGATGATGAGGGCGCCGATACCGATCAGCAGCGTGTGTCGATGCCGGATCACGAATTCAGCCAGCCGTTCCATGAGGTGACTGCTGCGGGTTTTGCGGGCCCGCGCCTTGACGGGCAGTACCGATATCATGGCTGGCAGAAAGGTGACGCTCAGAATGAAGGCATAGGCGACGCCCATTGCGGTGATATTGCCCAGATCGCGAAACGGTGGCGCATCGGAAAAGTTCATACTCAGAAAACCGATGACCGTGGTGAACGAGGTCAGGAAGATCGGGTGAAAATTGATCCGCATGCTTTCGACGATGGCCGCATCCTTGCTGTCGCCATGACGCATGCGGAACAGCATGGTCGAGAGAAAGTGGATCGAATCCGCCACCGCGAGCGTCAGGATCATGGTCGGCGCGGACATGGTCGGCGGCGTCAGCCGGATGCCCAGCCAGCCGGCCGAACCCATGGCCATGAAGATCGACAGGAAAATCAGTACGACGGTGGTCGTCGCGCCGCTGAATGTGCGCAGAAAGAAGATCAGGCACAGAATAATGGCGCCCAGCGCCAGCGGGATCAATGTCCGCATGTCCTTCATCGAGGCTTCCGGAAATGCGTTGTTCATCATGACGATGCCGCTGGTGTAGAACTCGATGTCTGGATATCGTTTTTCGAAATCGGGCAACATCTTGCGAATATGGCGCACGACTTCGGGTACCTCGGCGGTGGGGTTGACACCCGGCAGTTCGATGGTGATGTTGACGCCGGTGGCGTGCTGATCGGGCGCGATCAGTCGCTTTACCAGCAATGGTTCGGTGATAGCGATTTGCCCCTTGTCATGCAAATCCTGATCGGAAAGCGATTGCGGGTCTTCGATCAGATCGGCGACGATCAGATCATCGCCTTCGGCATGGCTGTACTGGAAATTGGTGACTGAATCGACCCGCGTCGAGTAAGGCGTCTGCCAGGCTGCCTCAGTGAGTTCGGTCACAGCAGTCAGGACCTCCCGGGTCATGACCTTGCCATTTTTCGGCAACAGCATGATCAGGACGTTATCGGTCTTGGTATACGTGTTCTGAAGGTTTTCGAAGGCGGCCAGTTGCGGATTGTCCTTGCTGAAGAATACCCGGTAATCGTTGGTCATGGTCAGAAACCGGCCCCCCGAGGCCAGCAGGATGGTCGCCGCGAGGGTGACGAGGATGACCAGCCAGCGCCAGCGCAGCAGCCATTGGGTGTATTTGACGATCACGTTTTATTCTCCTGGTTGGGGTCTGAAACTGTTGAGGATCTGGATCAGGCTGCCGCCGCATTTGAGCAGCAGTTCCCGGCTTTGGGCATTCTTTGCGGAGGCCAGACAGCCTTCCAGGCAGGCTACCAGCATGATTGCGGTGCCTTCGGCGTCGATTTCGGGGCGCACCTGCCCGGCTTGCTGACCGCGTTCGAGCGCAGTGCGCAAGGCGCCGCGCCATTGCCCGTAGAGCGCATCCAGCCGTTGCCGGAAGCCTTCGTCGAGTGGTGACATTTCTTGGGAAAGATTGGCCAGCGGGCAGCCCAGGCGAATATCGTCGAGCGTCATTTGTTTGCCAGCCTGCTCGATGATGCCGGTGATGACATCGATGGGATTGCCATCCTGGAGCGGAGCGATCCAGAACTCATGGACCTGGGTACCGATGATTTCATCCAGTACCGCGTAGCCGAGTTCTGTCTTGCTGGGGAAATAGTGGTACAGCGCGCCCTTGGTGACGCCAGTGCGCTTGAGGATGCGGCCGATGCTGGCCGACTGGAAGCCGGTTTCCATGATCTCTTCGAGAGCAGCCATCAGTAACTGGTTGCGGGTGGCCTCCTGTGGCTTGATGCAGCGCTCGCAGGTCCAGAAATGCCAGAAGGGTTTCTTGTCGGGTTTGGCGAGATTCATGGTGCAATGGGTGATATGGGGTGGGCCTGCATACCGGTTGGTATGGCTTTATAGTCCATACCGGTTGGTATGTCAAACGAATCTGGGGGCATAATGGGCGCTTTGTGCAATGAGGCGTCATCATGCCTGACCTGAAAGTTGGCTTCCAACAGTTTGTGATTGCGGGTTTGATCGCAGTGTCGGTGCCGGCTCAGGCGGGTGAATTCGATATCAGTCAGTTGCTCGAGAGTCGGGCTGCGTGTCGGTTGCTGGGGAGGCTGGACATGGTTGAAAAACTGTCGTCGGCGCCGCTCTACCAGCCGCAGGATGGCGTCTGTCAGGCGGTACAGCCCGGAGCCTCGGGACAGTATTTTTCTGATCCGGACTGCTCGAAGCCAATCGACTACGAGAATCTTTCCTTGTCCAGATTTTGTCGTGAGACGCTGGACAAGTCACGGTTTGGGAATGGCGCCGATACGGTATCCGGTATCTGGCGGCAGCATCCGGGGTTGGCGCTCAAGATGGGCGTCGAAAAGCTCAAGGGCCTGCACAAGCCTTACGAGACCCGCGTGGTGTACAAACAAACCCACAGCGACCGTGGCGATTGTCAGCTCGAGATGCGCATCTACAAGCGCCAACCGGGCAAAACGGGTGAGGCACCGCTGATAATGTTTCATGGTGGCAGTTGGCAGACGCGGTCATCGGGCATGCTCGGGCTACAGTCGGAAGTGGCGCATTACACCGAAGTGGGTTTCACCGTGTTCCTGCCTTTCTATCGTCTCACTGGCGAGGTCGATGGCAACCGGGAATGCAATGGCGCGCGTGGTGAGGATATATTGAGCGATGCCTCGGATGCGCTCGATTGGGTGCGCCAGCATGCCGGCGAGTATGGCGCCAGGCTTGTCGGAGGCAAGGTGCTGGTGGCGGGGCAGAGTGCTGGTGGCCATCTGGCAGCCTGGCTGACGATCCACCACCCGGAACAGGTGGCAGGTGCTTTTCTGATGTATCCACCCACCGATTTCGCCGATCTGCTGTCCCGCGCCAAAGCGGGTCAGTCGACCAAAGGGCTGGCTGCATTCACGGCATTCATTGGTCGTTCTCCCGATCAGGCCAGTGTCGATTTACCCATCATCGTCACCAACACCTTGCCCATGCTGGCGCTCGGGTTGCCGCAACCACCGCCGGTCTATCTGCTGCATGGCGCTGCCGACACACTGGTGCCGCTGGAACAATCGGTGCGGCTGTGCAATGCGCTGGCGGGTGATCCGGATAATGGCCCGGCCAGCGATATCCAGTTTCCGGATGGGGTTTCGGAGGCGACCATCGTTTGTGATCCCGGTTCCTCGAGCCAACTTCATATCATCAAGCAAGCCGAGCATGCGCTGGATTATTGTGTCGATGTTCCGCTGGCGGGAGGTGGTTGCCCGACGGGACCCAAAGCCAGCCGCCGGGCTGCTCGTTCTGCCTTGCGTCAGGCGCGCGAATGGCTGTTGTCGATTCGTGATGCGGCTGATACAGCCACTTCATCGACCAGTGGTGAGCGGGAGACACCACCGCCGCAGGCGACATCAGAACAACGATCAGGTGGTGGGGGTGTCCTGGGGATTCTGTGGTTGGCGTTGCCGTTGTTGCGGCAAGTCATGCGGGATCCGACGACCACTTCCCTGGGTCGCCGAACGGTTGATGAACGGTGGATCAGTGGCCGCAGGCCGTCTTTTCACCACCGATGGTACCAGTCATTTTCAGAAAGGCGTTGAATGGACTCATGACGCCCATGGCCTCCATCTTGGGGCCGGTGAACTTGAGCTTGCCGGTGCTCATCGCACCCATGGCGCCACAACCGAATTTGCCGGCGCCCATGCAATCCCAGTGTTTGTCACTGGCGTTCATGATGTAGTCATACTTTTTGTTGAATGCCTTTCCGTCGGGTGCGCCACCATAGGTGCAGACGGGTTTGCCGCCCTTGTTCTCGATGGTGAGTTGAACCTTGCTGCCTTCGCCGCATTCAGTGCGATACAGCTGAATCAGTTTGTATCCCCGACCTCCATCATGTGCAATCCAGGCATCGCCCGCCAAGCCGGAAGTCAGCGTGCTGTTGGCATTGAAGGCGTCGCAAGCCTTTTTGGCCCAGTCGGCATCCATGAAGGCAGCCTGCGAGGCGACCGGAAGTGCGATCATCAATGATGGTAGAAGTTTTTTAAGCATCGTGTGCTCCTGCTATATGTTGGTTGTCAGATTGTCGGCAATA
>CAZTJP010000081.1:0-8657 GCA_964613895.1 uncultured Thiotrichales bacterium
GTCAGCGCGCCGCATTGGGCGGCCGCAGCCGTGACTCTGTGAGAAATGCGGGTTAAGGCGCGTTGGAAGCTTCCGTCAGCGCCCGGGGCAGTGAAAAGGTGACGTTTTCCTCGATGGTGGTGGTTTCCCGAATCTTGTCGGCACCCAGCGCCTTGAGTTTGAGCAGCACCGATTTGACCAGCACCTCGGGCGCGGAAGCGCCAGCGGTGACACCCACATGGGTGGCGTCCTTGAGCCATTCCGATCGCAGATCGTCGGCGGAGTCGATCAGGTAGGCGGCGCTGCCCTGTTTTTCGGCCAGTTCGCGCAGCCGATTCGAATTCGAGCTGTTGACGGACCCAACCACCAGTACCACGTCACAGTGCTGTGCCAATTCCTTGACCGCATCCTGGCGGTTCTGGGTGGCATAACAGATGTCATCGCGGCGAGGGCCCTTGATTTCCGGGAAACGCTGGCGCAGGGCGTCGATGATTGCACGGCTGTCATCGACCGACAACGTGGTCTGGGAGACATAGGCCAGCCGTGACGGATCCTTGATCTGGAGTTTTTCGATGTCCCGGGGCGATTCCACCAGATAAATGGCGCCACCGAGCGAGGTATCGAACTGCCCCATGGTGCCTTCGACCTCCGGGTGCCCCTGGTGGCCGATCAGGATGACTTCACGTGCCTCATGCGCATATTTGCTGACTTCCATGTGCACCTTGGTCACCAGCGGGCAGGTGGCGTCGAACACGCGGAGGTTGCGCTGTTCGGCAGCCTGCTGGACTGCCTTGGAAACGCCATGGGCGCTGAAGATCACGATGCTGTTCTCCGGCACCTCATCCAGTTCCTCGACGAACACCGCACCCTTGCGCTTCAGATCATCGACCACGTAGCGGTTATGCACCACCTCGTGACGCACATGGATCGGCGGGCCGAACAGCGTCAGCGCCCGTTCAACGATTTCAATGGCCCGGTCGACGCCGGCACAAAAGCCTCGCGGGTTGGTCAGAGTGACATCCATAGCAATTTCCGAATCAGTGGCAGCCGTCAGGATACGTCGAGAATCTCTACCGAGAAGATGACTTCATGCCCCTTGAGCGGGTGGTTGAAATCGACTTCGACCTGATCACCATTCACCGCCAGGATGGTGCCTGGCACCTGTTCACCCTCGGGCGTATCGAAACTCATGATCATGCCGGGTTCGGGTTGCAGTTCGGCTGCAAACCGGCTCAGCGGTAGTGGGTGGATATTATCAGGGTCGGGATAACCGAACCCGGTTTCCGGGGGGATCGAAAGGGTTTGCTTGTCTCCGGCGCGCAGGCCGATCAGTGCGTATTCGAGCCCTTCGATCATCGTGCCATCGCCCAGGGTGAATGTCATGGGCTGGCCATCCTCGGTGGCATCGACGATGGTGCCGTCTTCCAGTGCCAGCGAGAAATGCAGCTTGACGGTGCTGTTCGGCCCGATGATGTTGGCGTCAGTCATGGTGGCTACCCGAGTCGCGCTGGTCGAACAGTGAAACCAGGATCAGCAGTGTCGCCCCAACGGTGATGGCCGAATCGGCAATGTTGAACGATGGCCAGTAGTACGATTTGTAGTACCACTGGATGAAGTCGATCACATGGCCATAGAGCAGACGGTCGATCAGATTTCCCAGCGCGCCGCCGATGATCAGCGCCAGCGCAATGGCCGAGCCCTTGTCGGCCGGTGTCAGCCGTTTCAGCCAGACCACCAGGATCGCCGCGACGACGATGGCGAGTGCGGTGAAGAACCAGCGTTGCCAGCCACCGGCATCGCTGAGGAAGCTGAAAGCCGCCCCCTCGTTATAGGCCAGGGTGAGGTTGAAGAAACCCGGAATGACGGTGATGCGCTGATGCAATTCGAGTGTTCCAGCGATCATCAGCTTGGTGATCTGATCCAGCGCGATGACCGCGCCGCTGAGCCACAGCCATCTAAGCATATTGCCGTTGCTCTCCGTCGCCTTCGATATTGTCGATGCAGCGCCCACAGAGTTCGGGATGTGCTGCATGCTGTCCCACATCCGGGCGATGGTGCCAGCAGCGCACGCATTTCGCGTGCGGGCTGGCAATGGCCTCGATCGCCAGTTGGCGGCCATTGGCCAGCGAGACTTCCGCCAGCCCCTCGGGTTTTTCGTCCAGCGGGCGCAGCCGGGCCTCGGAAGTGATCAGCAGAAACCGCAGCTCGTCGCCGAGTTTTTGCAGTGCGCTCAGCAGTGTCGGATCGCAGTACAGCGTGATCTCGGCATCGAGTGATGAGCCGATGATCTTGTCATTGCGCAGACCTTCCAGCACCGGGCCGATGGCCTCGCGAAGATCGAGCACTTGTTGCCAGAAAGCATCATTCAGTGGCGCATCCGCCGGCAACGGGGCCAGCTTGTCATACCACTCGGTGAACAGGATCGATGCCGGCCGCTCGCCGGGAATGGCCTGGAATGCCTCCTCGGCGGTAAAACTCAGCACCGGCGCCATCCAGCGGGTGAGTGCCTCGACGACGTGGTACATGGCCGTCTGGGTGGAACGGCGCGCCAGGCTCTCGGTTTTGCCGGTGTATTGGCGATCCTTGACCACATCGAGATAAAAGCTGCCCAGCTCGACCGTACAGAAATTCAGCAGCATCTGATAGACCAGGTGGAACTGATAGCGCTCATAGGCCGCCAGGATCTTCTGCTGCAAGGCATCGGTCCGGCCGATCAGCCAGCGGTCCAGCGCCACCATCTGCTCCATCCCGACCTGATGACGGGCGGGATCGAAATCGTGCAGATTGGCGAGCAGAAAGCGGGTAGTGTTGCGAATCCGCCGATAGGCATCCGCCATACGCTTGAGAATTTCGTCGGAAACGGTCATCTCGCGGCTGTAATCGCAGGACGACACCCACAGCCGCACGATGTCCGCGCCGAGCTGCTTGATGACCTTTTGCGGCGCCACCACATTGCCGCGCGATTTGGACATCTTCTCGCCGTTGGCATCGACCGTGAAGCCGTGCGTCAGCACGTTGCGATAGGGCGCCACGCCGCGCATCGCCACCGAAGTCAGCAACGACGACTGGAACCAGCCGCGATGCTGGTCGGAGCCTTCCAGATAGAGATCGGCCGGAAAGCCCAGATCCTCACGCCGTTCCAGCACCGAATAATGCGTGACGCCGGAATCGAACCACACGTCCAGCGTATCGGTGCTCTTGATGTAATCGTCGGCATCATCACCCAGCAGCTCGGCCGGGTCGAGATCGAACCAGGCATCGATACCCGATTGTTCGACCCGCTGCGCCACCGTCTCGATCAACTCGAGCGTATTTGGATGCAGCTCACCGCTTTGTTTGTGCACGAACAGCGGAATTGGCACACCCCAGTTGCGCTGCCGTGAAATACACCAGTCGGGCCGGTTCTCGATCATGCCGCTGATACGCGCCTTGCCCCAGTCCGGCATGAAACCGACCGCTTCGATGGCCGCAAGCGCCTGCTTCCTCAGCTCGCGCTTGTCCATGCTGATGAACCATTGTGGCGTGGCCCGGAAAATGATCGGCGTCTTGTGCCGCCAGCAATGCGGATAGCTGTGCTCCAGCTTCTCCACATGCAACAGTGCGCCGCGTTGCTGCAACACCTCCAGCACATGGTCATTGGCTTCGAACACCGGCTCACCGGCGAACAGCGGTGTATCCGGCAGAAAACGGCCATCCGGGCCAACCGGATTGTCGACCGGCAAATCGTATTGCAAGCCCACCGCATAGTCTTCCTGGCCGTGGCCGGGCGCAGTATGAACCGCGCCGGTGCCCGCTTCGGCAGTGACATGGTCGCCAATGATGATCGGCACCTGGCGGTCGTAGAACGGATGCTGCAACAACTGCTGTTCCAGATCCATGCCCCGGCAGTGACCGATGATCGAGAAGTCCTCGATGCCGTAGCGTTGCAGCGCCGCCTCATGGAGCGCATCCGCCAGCAATAGCCGCTCATTGCCGGCCTGCACGATCAGATATTCGAAATCCGGGTGCAGCGACACCGCCTGATTGGCCGGCAGCGTCCACGGTGTGGTGGTCCAGATCACCACCGACAGCGGCCCTTCGCCCGGCCCGTCATCGAGTGTGCACTGATCGAGAAAAGCCTCGGGATCGACCACCGCGAAGCGCACATCGATGGCCGGCGAGGTCTTGTCCTTGTAATCGACCTCCGCTTCCGCCAGTGCCGAACCGCAATCGACACACCAGTGCACCGGCTTCTCCCCCTTGCTCAGATGGCCGTTGGCGATGATCTTGCCGAGCGCCCGAACGATATCGGCCTCGGTCTGAAAATTCATCGTCAGATAGGGATGATCCCAGTCACCCAGCACACCCAGCCGGCGGAAATCCGCGCGCTGGCCATCCACCTGAGCAGCCGCGTATTCCCGGCAGTGACGGCGAAACTCGCTCGCGCTGACCTTGACGCCAACCTTGCCCACCTTGCGCTCGACCTGGAGTTCGATGGGCAGCCCGTGGCAGTCCCAGCCTGGCACATAGGGCGCATCGAAGCCGGACAAGGTACGCGACTTGATAATGATATCCTTCAGCACCTTGTTGACCGCATGTCCGATATGGATGTCGCCATTGGCATAAGGCGGGCCATCGTGGAGGATGAATTTCGGCCGCCCGGCGCAATGCTCACGCAGCTTCGCATAACGGTTTTCGGCTTCCCACTGCTTGAGCATGTCGGGTTCGCGCCGGGCGAGATTACCGCGCATCGGAAAATCCGTTGCCGGCAGGTTGAGCGTCTTTTTGTAATCCATGGACTCGGGGCTGTGCTTCAAAGGATTTGCGGCTGACGGCGTATTTCAACGCAAAGCCCGCCCGGTTGCAATGCAGGATGGATCATTCGGTGGCGCGTCGTGGCCGGGAGGCAAAATACTGCCGGGCGGCGGCGATGTCTTTTTCGATCTGCGCCACCAGCGCCTGGAAATTCTCGAACTTGCGTTCATCACGCAGCTTTTTTTGCCATTGCACGGTGATGCGCTGGCCGTACAGGTCGCCAGTGAAATCCAGTAAATGGATTTCCGCCAGATAATGCTTGCCATCGAAAGTCGGGCGGGTGCCGACATTGGCAACCCCGTTGCCCAGCCCTTCGACGTGGACGGCGAATACGCCTCGCAGCGGTGATACCGGATGATTGGCGCGAATATTCGCCGTGGGGAAACCGATCGTGCGGCCACGCTTGTCGCCATGGATCACCCGCCCCGACATTGTGAAAGGCCGTCCCAGCAGTTGTTCCGCCAGCGCGAAATCACCTTGGGCCAGCGCCTTTCGGATGCGGGTACTGGAAATTCGTTCACCTTCGTCGCAGACATGCGTGCGGGTATCGACCACTTCGAATCCCTGTGCCCGGCCGGCGCGTTGCAGCAGCGCAAAATCACCGCTTCTGCCTTTGCCGAAACGAAAATCGTCACCGACCACCAGCCGCCGGATGTGCAGGCCATCGACCAGCACCTGCTGGATGAAGTCTTCCGCGCTGAGGTTCGCCAGCGAGGCGTTGAATGGCAGGCACAGTAACTGATCGATGCCGAGCCGATCGAATAAAACCAGTTTTTCCCGCAGCGGCGTCAGCCGGCCAGGCGCCTGATCACCCAGGAAGTATTCATGCGGCAAGGGTTCGAAGGTGATCACCGTCGCCGAGCAGCCGAGCGCGTCTGCCTGTTCGCGAAGCTGCGCGATCACCGCTTGATGTCCACGATGAACGCCATCGAAATTGCCAATGGTGGCAACCGATCCCCGATGTTCGGGACGCAGGTTGTACAGGCCGCGAATCAGTTTCAGTTTCATGCGTTTTCGGTGGGCAGATCCAGCAATTTATCCAGTCGCAGACCGGTCAGATACAGCACTGCGGGGTAGATTGCCGCGCCCAGGCCGATCAATCCCGTCAGTGTGGCGATTCGCCGGGCGATGCCCCAGTGCTGCCAGGCCGCGAGTTCAGGTGTGACAAGATACAGGCTCAGCCCCATTGCCAGCAATGCCAGCGCCACACGGGGCATCAGGCTCAGCCAGACCCGCTGTGGCCGGTAGACGCCGGATCGCCGCAGTTGCCGCAGCAGCAGGCTGGCGTTGATCCAGGCGGCGGAAGCGGTACACAGCGCCAGCACGGCATGGGGCGCCGGGCCGCCGAGTTTGAACCACGGCAGGAACAGCACCCCGTACAGAACAATGTTCGAGAAAATCGCAATCATCGCGATGCGCACCGGCGTGACCGTATCCTGTCTGGCGTAGAAACCCGGCGCCAGGATCTTGACCAGCGCAAACCCCGGCAGGCCGATGCTGTAGACGGCCAGGCTGATGGCCGCCATGTGGTTGTCGAATGGCGTGAATGCCTTGTATTGCAGCAGCGTGGCCAGAATCGGGCCGGCCAGCAGCATCAGCCCGAGCATGGCCGGCAGCGCGATCAGCAGGCCCAGTCGCAGCCCCCAGTCGAGCGTGGCATTGAAAGCCTCACCGCTCTGGCGGGCATGTTCGGCGGACAATCGGGGCAGAATGACGGTGCTGATGGCAATGCCGAACAACGCCAGCGGCAGCTCGACGAAGCGGTCGGAAAAATACAGCCAGGAGATACTGCCAGTCATCAGAAAGGAGGCCAATAAGGTGTTGAGCAGCATGTTGATCTGGGCGACCGAGGAGCCGAGCAGCGCCGGCAGCATCAGTTTGATGATGCGCCGGACGCCTTCATGGCCGCGCCGGAAACGGGGACGCGGCAGCAGGCCAATCCGCCATAGCGCCGGCAGCTGAAACGCCAGTTGCACCAGGCCGGCGATCAGCACGCCCCAGGCCAGCGCGGTGATCGGTTGATCCAGCAATGGCGCCAGCCACAGCGCCGCTGCGATCAGCACCAGGTTGAGAAAAACCGGCGTAAACGCGGGTACGGCGAATTTCCCGTAGCTGTTGAGAATGCCTGAAGCCAGCGCTGTCAGCGAAATGAACAGCAGATAGGGAAAGGTCAGCCGCAGCATCCAGGTCGCCAGCGCCTGCTTGTCCGGCGCATCGCTGAAGCCGGGCGCAAACAGCAGGATGATGAGCGGCGCACCAAGTATGCCGATGGCGGTGATCAGGCTCAGCACCAGCATCAGCGTGCCGGTGGTATGGTCGGCCAGGTCTTGCAGTTCGGATGGGTCACGGGTTTCGCGGTACTCGGTGAACACCGGCACGAAAGCCTGGGCAAAGGCCCCTTCGGCGAACATCCGCCGCAGCAGGTTGGGAATGCGGAATGCCACCAGAAAGGCATCGGTCATGTCCGAGGCGCCAAAACTCACGGCCACCACCATGTCACGCACGAATCCGAGAATGCGTGACGGCAGGGTCATGGCGCTGACCACGGCGGAGGATTTGAACAGTCGCTTGCTCATGGCGGCACAGTATACAGAGGATCGCGCCGCCGGCCTGCCCCGCCAAACTTGACCGTGACCGTATCTCCACCTAGCATGCCGCCATGTTTTCAAAGCCCCCCCTGGATATCATCGCCGACGAAATGCGTCAGGTCGATGCGCTCATCATCGAGCGGCTCGCCTCCGATGTGGTTCTGATCAATCAGATGGGTCATTACATCGTGCGCAATGGCGGCAAACGCCTGCGCCCGGCGCTGGTGCTGCTCGCGGCGGGCGCTTGTGGTCATCGTGGTGAGGATGTGCGGCTGTTGGCGGCGATCGTCGAATTCATCCACACCGCCACACTGTTGCATGACGATGTCGTCGATGCCTCCGATCTGCGTCGTGGTCAGGAAACGGCCAATGCCGTCTGGGGCAACGAAGCCAGCGTGCTGGTGGGTGATTTCCTCTATTCGCGTTCGTTCGAGCTGATGGTCGAAATCCAGCGCATGCGGGTGATGGATATTTTTTCACATACGACCAACCTGATCGCTGCCGGCGAAGTGATGCAGCTGCTCAATGTGCACGACCCGGAAACGACCGAGGAAGTCTATCTGCAAGTGATCGAGCGCAAGACGGCCAAATTGTTCGAAGCGGCCAGCCAATTGGGCGGCGTGGTCGCCGAATGTGACGAGAAAACCGAAGCGGCGCTGGCCGCTTATGGGCTGCATCTGGGCATCGCTTTCCAGATGGTCGATGACGTGCTCGATTATGCCGCCAGCGAGGAAAAGCTCGGCAAGCAACTGGGCGACGATCTGGCTGAGGGCAAGCCAACCTTACCACTGATTCGCGCCATGCAAGTGGGGGATGCAGCCCAATCTGCGCTCGTCCGCCAGGCCATCGAGGCAGGAGATCGCAACGCCATCGGCGAAGTCATGGCCGTCGTCAAAGCCACCGGCGCCATCGAATACGCCATGGAAAAGGCGCGCGAGCAGGGCGAAACAGCCAGAGCCCAACTGGATATCCTGCCCCACTCCGGCTTCCGAGAAGCCCTCGACCACCTCGTCGACATCGCCATCACCCGCGACTTCTGATCACCCCCTCCGGCCGGGGTCATCCGGTCGGGGTCAGGCTTGCGTTATTGCGTTTTGGTGTTCTTCCGACCCCCGCGCTCCGGTAGCCAGTCGGTCATTCGTGGGGCGCCGTGAATACGTCCTTGTAGGCTCGACGGCCGCTTCCTTGCGGCCGACGCCCACGACCGGCCGACTGGCCACCGGATCGCTCCGAGGAACCCGAAGGGGTCAGGCTTGCGTTATTGCGTTTTTGGTGTTCTTTCGATCCCCGCATCCC
>CAZTJP010000082.1:0-8632 GCA_964613895.1 uncultured Thiotrichales bacterium
AAACGCCCTTTGCGGAGGCGTTCGGCTTCCATTTGTTCGACTTCTCGCGAGCCGGAGACGACGATATCCGGGTCGGGCACGAAATCGAGTTCCGGATCGAGGCGTTCGTAGGGTACCGAATTGAGGATTACCTTCATGGCGTTGAGGCGGGCCTTGTGTTTGTTGTTGGAGCGGATGATGGTCCAGGGCGCTGCGGTGGTGTTGGTTTTCCTCAGCATTTCATATTTGACCTGGGTGAATTCGTCCCAGCGTTCCTGGGCTTGTACATCGACTTCCGACAGCTTCCACTGCCGCAGCGGGTCGGTTTTGCGGCGCTCGAAACGGCGGGCCTGTTCATCCTTGGTGACGGAAAAATACAGTTTGACGAGGATGATGCCCTGGCGCACCAGATCCTTTTCGAAGCCGGTGACGCCTTTCATGAAGTTTTTGTATTCATCGGCAGTGCAGAAGCCGAATACCGGTTCGACCATGGCGCGGTTGTACCAGCTGCGATCGAACAATACGACTTCACCGCCGGAGGGGAACTGGGCGACGTATCGCTGGAAGTACCATTGGCTGCGTTGTTCTTCGGTGGGTTTACCCAGGGCCACGACGCGATAGTGTTTTTCGTTCATGTAGCGGGTCACCCGGCGGATGGTGCCGCCCTTGCCGGAGGCGTCGCGACCTTCGAACAGGATGATCATTTTTTTGTTGGTTCGCTCCAGATGGTTCTGCATCTGGATCAGTTCCGCCTGGTAGGGTTTCAGTGCCTCTTCTTTCTGGTATTTGGCCAGCGCCTTGCGCGCCTTTTGGCTGAGATCGAGTCTCTCTTGCTTGAGTGACTGGTAGCGCTCGACCAGTTCATCGGGACTGAGATTTTCTTCACCAACCTTGAGTTTGAAGGGCTCGACGTTGGTCGCAGTGGTGTCGGTGGCTTGCGGGGTTTCCGGTTGGGTATCAGTCATCTTTCGGCCTCTTGGATTCTGCTTTTTTGGGGTAGACGTCCGGGACAAAGGTCTGGTAGTCGAGCGGCGGTCTGACATAGCCCATGCTGTCGACCCGTTCGGGCAGTTCGATCGGTTCCGGCGTCAGGTCTTCATACGGAATCTGGGTCAGCAGATGGGCGATGCAGTTGAGTCGCGCCAGTCGCTTGTTGTCAGAGTGTACCACCCACCACGGCGCCTGTTTGATATCGGTGTGGGCGAAGTTGATGTCCTTGGCGCGCGAATACTCCACCCAGCGCGCCCGCGATTCGAGGTCCATCGGGCTCAGTTTCCAGCGTTTGTGGGGTTCTTCCAGGCGACTGCGGAAGCGTCGCTCCTGTTCTTCGTCGGAAACGGAGAACCAGTATTTGACCAGAATGATGCCCGAGCGAACCAGCATGCGCTCGAATTCGGGGCAGCTGCGCAGGAATTCCTGATGTTCTTCCTCGGTGCAAAAACCCATCACGTATTCGACGCCGGCGCGGTTGTACCAGCTGCGATCGAACAGCACCATTTCACCCGCTGCCGGCAGATGCGCGACATAGCGTTGAAAGTACCACTGGGTCTTCTCCCGTTCGGTCGGTGCCGGCAGCGCCGCGACACGGCAGATGCGTGGATTGAGGTGCTGGGTGATGCGTTTGATAACACCGCCCTTGCCAGCTGCGTCGCGCCCTTCGAAGATCACCACAACCTTGAGGCCCTTGTGCTTGATCCATTCCTGCAGCTTGATCAGTTCCAGTTGCAGCTTGAACAGTTCCTTTTCGTAAACCTTCTTGCTGATGGTCTGTTTGGGCATCGGGATGTCTTCGATCATCGGCGTTTTCCTGTGGCTGATGGGGAACAGATGGTATGCGGCCCAAGGCGCGCCCGCTTGCCGGCCGGCAACGATCATGCTCGTAAGGGCTGTGGAACAGTATAGAGGATTGCTGGAATCCGGGTTTGATCCAGATCAGGATTTCGCTGTGGACAAACCTCTTTCCGTTGGTATCGGCATGGTGGCATACTGTGTCCGGATGGGACTCAAAAGGATGTTTCAAACATTTGTTTGGTTCCAGTTGATCTATGTCAAAGACAGTTTCCCCGAAATCCGTGATGATGGTTCCAGTTTCATACTTCTTCGTCCTCTCTTCCTTTGGTGGAAGTGATTATTGCGGAACCACCATCTCGGGGTTCCGCATTTTTTTGTCTGATCACTTTCCAGTCAGGGAGGCTTCGTGAGCATTTCTCCTGTTGTTCTGTTGATTTTCGATGGTTTCGGCGTCAATCCGAGCCGTCTCCACAATGGCTGGCAGATGGCGCGCACGCCACATCTCGACCAGTATTTCGCCACCAATCCGCATACGGTGCTGCAATCTTCCGGCCTGGCGGTCGGGCTGCCCGATGGCCAGTTCGGCAATTCCGAGGTTGGGCATCTGACACTGGGCGCCGGCAGGATTCTGGATCAGGATCTGCTGCGCATCGCTGACGGCATTCTCGACGGTCAGCTCGAATCGCACCCGGCCTGGAAAGGGCTGGTGGAAGGCGCGCGGGTCGTGCATCTGGTGGGTCTGGTCTCCGACGGTGGCGTGCATTCGCATATCGAGCACTTGCTGGCCTTGTTGCCGCTGCTGGAGAAGCGCGGCATCGAACCGCGCGTGCATGTCATTACCGACGGTCGCGATACACCGCCGCGTTCGGCGTTGCGTTATATCGGTCAGTTGCAGGATAAACTCAAAGCACTCGGTTGGGGCAAGATCGTGACCGTAACGGGCCGTTACTATGCGATGGACCGGGCGGGTCATTATGATCGCACCGAAAAAGCCTGGCGGGCGATGGTGCTGGGCGAGGGTGAACACGCCGAATCCCCCGAGGCGGCGGTCGAGCAGGCCTATGCCCGGGATATCACCGATGAGTTCATTCCTCCGACGGTGGTAGGCGAGCCGGCGCGGCCATTGATCCAGCCGGACGAGCCGGTGCTGTTCTTCAATTTCCGCTCGGACCGGGCGCGCCAGCTGGCGGCGGCGATCGGTCTCGATCCATTCACCGAATTCGATCGTGGCGATGTCGGTCCGCGGCGGCTGGTATGCATGACACGTTACAACGAGCGTTACCGTTTTCCGGTGTTGTTTCAGTCACAGACACCGGAAGATGTGCTGGCGGAGGTGATCAGCCGCGCCGGCATGAAACAGTTTCATTGCGCCGAGACTGAAAAATATCCGCATGTGACCTATTTTTTCAATGGCGGCAATGAAAAACCGTTCGACGGAGAGGATCGCGAACGTATTCCATCGCCATCGGTCGAGACTTATGACCAACAGCCGGAAATGAGTACGCGGCTGGTGGCGGACCGGATGATCGAGGCGATCGAAAGTGGCAAGTATCACTTCTTGCTGAGCAATTTCGCCAATGGCGACATGGTTGGGCACACGGCTGACGAATCGGCCGTCATCAGGGCGGTGGAAACGCTGGATCGGGAATCGCATCGCGTCATCCAGGCGGCCCTGAAACAGGGTGGCAAGGTGCTGATCACTGCCGATCATGGCAACTGCGATGAACTGATCGATCCGGCCACTGGTCAGCGGCAGACGCAGCACTCGGTTTTTCCGTCGCCGTTTTTATTGATTGGGGAGCGCGACGCACGGTTGGGCATCGGTCGGGGGCTGGCCGATGTCGCGCCGACCGTGCTCGATCTGCTTGGTCTGGCCAAGCCGTCGCGCATGACTGGGCGCAGCCTGATTCTCAGGCAGTCTCTGATTTGAGGAGGAACACCATGCCATCTCCGGTAGCTACATTGACTTTGAATCCCGCCATCGATATCGCCTATTGCGTCAAGCAACTGGTGCCGGGCGTGAAGACGGAATCGACCGAATTCCTGTGCGATCCGGGGGGCAACGGCATCAATGTGTCGCGGGGACTGCGGCTGCTGGGCATTCCGGCGCACACCTGTTGCGTGCTGGCCGGCAAGAGTGGCGCGATGCTGCGTGCCCTGCTGGAGGATGAGGTCGATTTGCTCGATGTGGTGGAAGGGGATGGCCTGACACGTTTCAATTGCACCATCGATCAGCGCCGTCCGCCGGAGGAGTTCAAGATCAAGGGGGTCGGTCCGCGGCTTTCCGAAGAAGCCTTCGAGGAGGTCACGCGGCGTTTTCGTGAATGTGCCGGGTTGGGCTATGGCGTATTGACGGGTTCCGCGCCGCCCGGCTGGGATACCTCGGTCTATATCGAGCTGAGCGGTCAGTTACGCGATCAGGGCGCGCGAGCGGTAATCGATACCGAAGGCTCGGTACTGCGGGAGATCACGCGCACCCGGCCGTTTCTGATCAAGCCCAATCTGGGTGAACTGGAGGATGTCAGCGGCCTGTTGCTGAAGACTGTGGAGGCCATTGCCGAGCAGGCACGCAAGCTGCAGCTCGATGGCGCCGAATTCGTGGCCGTCTCTCTGGGTTGCGATGGCGCGGTGCTGGTGACGCCGGACAACAGCTATTACGGCAATGCACCGCAGGTCAGTCATCGCTGTTCCACCGGCGCGGGCGATGCCTTTCTCGCCGGGTTGCTGGCCGAGTTCATCGTCAGCGGTGATCCGGAGAAGGTGCTGGTTCGGGGGCTGGCCTGTGGCACGGGCACGACCGCGCAACCTGGTTCGCGCCTGTTCGAGTTGTCGGCGCTGGGCCGTTTCGAAGAAATGATCGAGGTCCGCCAGTTGGATATCTGAATCGACATGACCGATCAGCTGAACCGCATCATCAATGCCATGATCACTTCGACCTGGCTCGAGGGCCGCGAGGGTCATGGCGAAAAGGCGCGGCCCGGCTATGTGGTAACCGTCTCGCGGCAGGCGGGGTCGGGTGGTGAGGCGATTGCCCAGCAACTGGCGGAACGGTTGGGCTTGCCGTGTTTCAACAAGCAACTGGTGGAGCAGATTGCGCAGGAGGCCAGTACCGATCCGGAGATTTTGAAGGATCTGGAGGACAAGATCTCCAGCATCAAGCCGAATTGGCTGGAGACGCTGTTTTCCGATCGTCCCTGGCTGCGGGTCAAATACCTCGATCATCTGACCAGCGTGTTGTTGGGCATCAGCCGGGTTGGCGGCGTGGTGGTCGGGCGTGGCGCGCATCTGCTGCTGGGCAAACACACCCGCTTGCGAGTCCGGGTGGTCGCGCCACTCGATGTGCGGGTCAAACGCTATGCCCGGCGGCATGAGCTGGATCTCGATACGGCACACGCCCGCGTCAAGGCCATCGACAAGGAGCGCCGGACCTTCATCGAAAGCCTGTATCGGACCAAGCTGCGGCGTATCTGTCAGTACGATCTGGTCATCAATACTGAACGCCTCAGCATCGACGCGGCGGTCGATTGCATTGTCAATGTGCTGGATTCGCTGGAAGCGGAAACCGGAACCCAAACGAACCAAACACCATCTTGAAGCGCATTCATGTCGAAGTGGTCAGCGCCGAGTCGGCAATCCTGTCGGCTGACGGCGAATTGATCGTACTGCCCGGCGCGCAGGGGGATATCGGCGTCATGGCTGGCCATTCACCATTGATGGCGCAATTGCGGCCAGGCGAGTTGCGCGTGGTTCAGCCGGATCGTCAGGAGGCGATCTACTACGTGTCCGGCGGCTTTTGCGAGATTCAGCCGACGCTGGTCACGGTGCTGGCCGATACCGTCAAGCGCGCCGAGGCAATCGACCGGGCGCGGGTCGAGCAAGCCCGTGCTCATGCCCGGGAGATGCTGGATCGAGGCGTGGTCGGTATCGATTATGCCGAGGCTCGTGCCGAACTGGCCCGGGCATTGGCGCAGCTCCGTGTGCTGGAGGATCTGGAGCACCGCCGGCAGCGGCGCAAGCCGCGCTGAAACGGTTGCGGCCGGCTCAGTTCAACTGAATTCGCTGCCCCCAGGGCACCGGCGCATTGCCCTTGACCAGCCAGATCACGGGCGAGGCCGGCGGGTTGGGCGGAAAGTCACCGCGTGCATCGGTGAAATAGACGACCAGATCGGGTTGCTGATCGGCTCGTTCGATGGTCTTGAATGGTTCGACAAAGCTGGTGCCGCCTCCGCCGGTGACATGCTCGGGAAATTCCAGATCCTCCCAGGGTTCGAACACCCACGGACAACCGGCCGCCAGCTGGGCGTCGCAGGCCATCAGCGTGATGCGGGCCCGCAGCAGCGATTTGATGGCACTGATCTCACTGACGAATTCGTTGATCTCCCGGTCACTGATCGAACCGGAGGTGTCGAGCACCACGGCCAGATTGAGCTGGGCGCTGCGCAGGCTGGGGAAAATGGCGGGATCACCGCGCCGGGTGCTGGGCCGGCTATAGCTGTAGTCGTCCCGCGCCACCGCCGAGACATAACGCGCCAGCAGGTTGCGCCAGGGCAGCCGTGGGCGGCCGACGATCTCGACCATGCGCTTCATCGCATCGCTCATCTTGCCGGCCTGCATGGCCTGCTGGGCGGCGCCGGCCAGCCGTTGCTGCCATTGCGCCGCCAGGGTTTCGATTTCCTGCGGCGTCAGCGGGTCGGGCTTGGGCGCGCCCTGGGCGGCGCCCCGCGGCTGAAGCTCGTCGGGATCGTCCATCTGGTGATCCTCACCCTCGCCGGCGGCGTCGGGGTCCTGCTGTTGCTGGTTGGGCGATTGACCGCCCGGTTCCTGCTTTTGCTGGTCGCTGGGTTCGTCACCCTCGGCGTCGGAGCGATCCTGCTGGGGTTGTCCCTTGCGATCGGAGGGGCCTTCGCCGGTCGATTGCTTTTGGCCGCCTTCGCCCTCTTCATCCCGGTCATAGACGTGCTGGTCGAGTGTTTCCACGTCGTCGTTGCTGTCCAGGCAGGGGTAGATCTCCTCGGCGGTCATGCCGGCGTATTCCCGCAGGTGCAGGCTGCGCGGCGGTGGCTGCAAGCCGTCCTCGATCAGCAGCGGGTTGATGGCATAGTCGCAGGCGGCATCCCACAGCATCTTGACGCGGTGTTCGCGGCGGGCAAAGTGCGAGAGCGCGCAATGGAGTGCTTCGTGGGCCAGGACGAACTGTGTTTCCGCGGGTGTCAGCGCTTCGATGTAGTCGGCGTTGTAGTAGAACTTGCGTGCATCGGTGGCGGTGGTCTTGCACCACTGGGGATCGGCGGCGATCATCGGCAGCCTGAGCACCAGCGCGCCGAGGAACGGTTTGTCGAGAATCAGCCGCGTGCGCGCTGCCTGGAGCTTGTTTTCGACGTTGACGCCGCTCATGGCAGTCTTCAGGTGTCGTAGAGCATCAGATCGGCCACGGCATCGGCCCAGGAATCGAACTGTGGCACATCGAAGAGATCGTCACCAATGGCGCGCTGCATGTCGGAGACCAGCATCACGCCCATTTCCCGTTGACGGAAATATTTGGCGTAACTGAGGATGTTGCCGTGGATCTCGCGCGCCTCGGCGGTGCCGCGCACGCGTATGGCATGGCCGACCAGCGCTGCGGCGACGGCGTATTGCAGGTCGATCTCCTTTGGCGTGCGGGTCTCTTCGCCGCGCAGGATGGCTTCCACATCGGGCAGTTGGTCGAGCGAGGCGATGAAGGCATTCAGCTCGACGCCGGCAGAGGGGCCGACGCAGGCTTGCAACGCGCCGGGCAGCAGCGCCGGTTGCGATTCGAATTTCTTCAGGGCGCGATGGGCGAACTCCCACGAGCGCGGGGATGGAAAGGCAACGGGATTGTGCGCCGGATCGAAGTCGAACAGCAGCTCGGGCCGAAAGCGCAGAAAGCCGATGATGCGTTCGTCGATGCCGTTCTGATAGGCCCAGGCCACCCAGTCATCGAGATTGAGATCGACCTCGAAGTGGGAGAAGCGGTTGGCCAGCGGCGCTGGCATGGTATAGGTCACGCCGCGGTCGCCCTGGCGGTTGCCGGCTGCGAAAATGGCCCAGCCAGGCGGAATTTCGTACTGCCCGAGCCGGCGATCCAGAATCAGTTGATAGGCCGCGGCGGAGACGCTGGGCGGCGCGGAAGTGATCTCGTCGAGAAAAAGAATGCCGCTTTCGCCGTGTCGTTCCGCATCCGGCAGCATCGCCGGTACGGCCCATTCGACCAGTGCCCCATTGCGGAACGGAATGCCGCGCAGGTCGGAGGGTTCCATCTGCGACAGGCGGATGTCCAGAATCGGCACCTCATGGGCGGCCGCGACCTGGGCGATGATGTCGGACTTGCCGACGCCGGGCGGTCCCCACAGCATCACCGGCGTGTGATGGCCCTGGGCGGTGCTTTCGAATTCGCGGTTCAGTACCGCGGTGAGCTGCGCCGGCCTCATCCCAGATGGTCTTCGAAACCGGCCTTGGCGTACCAGGCGCGCGCCTTGTCGAGATCTTTCTCGACGCCAGTGCCTTGTTCATACATCATCGCCAGCGTGGTACAGGAACCCGCCAGCCCTTGCTCGGCGGCGCGTTCGAACCATTCGATCGCTTTTTCATAATCCTGCTCGACGCAATCACCTTCCAGATACATGAAGCCCAGGCCGTGCTGGGCGATGCCGAGCCCGTTTTCCGCTGCCGCGCGCATCCATTTGACGGCAAACTCCGGGTTGGGCGCCACGCCCAAGCCGTTCTGATACATGATCGCCAGCCGGTGCTGGGCATCGGGATTACCTTTTTCGGCGTAAGGATGCAAAAGATTCAGCGCCTGGGCAAAGTGCTTGGACTCGAATGCGGACATGCCGCTGGTGAA
>CAZTJP010000083.1:0-1330 GCA_964613895.1 uncultured Thiotrichales bacterium
CTGACGCGTCAGTAGGTGACGTGACGCACCATTCGTTGAGCCGCTGAGCCGCCCTGGGTGAGGTAGAAGTCACTATTGGGCTCGAACCACAGACCATTGGGGCCCCTGATGTCGGTCTGGGTGGCCAGGCCGCAGCCATTGATGGTGCCCGCCGCTCCTATGCCGCCGGTACCCGCGACGGTATCGATATTGCCGGTGGCCGCATCGATACGGCGTACCCGATGATTGAAGTGATCGGCAACGAGGATGTTGTCCTGGCCGTCGATTTCAATATCTCGCGGGCTACTCAGCTTCGCATTGGCCGCAGGCCCACCGTCCCCGGAAAAACCAGCCTGGGCATAGCTGCCAGCTACCTTTGTCAGGGTAACGGCTGCTGCCAGCGGATCCAAACCAGTGAGGGTGATGCCCTCAACCCGGAGAATGCGGTTCGAGGCTGGCTCGGAGAAGACCGGGCGGCCCTGCGCATCCACATCGAGCATATAAGGGAGGCTCTCAGTAGTCAGGGCATTGACGGGGGGCGTAAAGTCGGTGGTACCCAATGGCCCCGAACCAGCAACACGCCACAAGTCCCCGTCGGCGCTCACCATCAGTACACGGCCTTTGACGGTGAGATAGAGCACTTGATGAGCCGGGTCAGCTGCCACATCCGTCGGTTGCCAGATGCGGCCATCCGTCGCACTGACGAGGTTGTTCACATCGGTGCTGTATAGAAAGCCACCTTGCTGCTGACATTTTCCCACCACGGTAGCGACATTGCCTGTGTTGAGATTGACGGCATTGATGCAATTTCCCCAACGGTCAGCATAGAGCAGGATTTCACCGACGGGTGTGTCATAGATATCCAGGCCAAGGGCATTCGCGACGGTCACCTCACTGACGTCATCATTGCTCGCCGTAGGGTTGGCGCTGGGATAATTACTCCCTCCAGGAGCGATGAAGGTGGTGATGTTGCCGCTGGTATCCCTTTTGAGGATGCCGTGCGCGGCACCGGTGGAAATATAGAGATTGCCGGCACTGTCCTTGGCGACATCGAATGGCGCCACGTCGTTATATTGCCCCATGGTCGCGGCGCCACATGCCGCACTGTCGATATTGCCAGCGGTAGGCGAACAGAAGGCGTTGGTCAGCACGAAGTTCTGTGAAAAACCGGCGCCACTGATATTGAGCAGATTGCTCGCGGGATTGCCGTTGTTACCCCAATCGATGACATTGATCAGATTGGTCCCACCCGGGATGGCGGACAGTGTGTAGCTGCCGGCGCCAACGGGGCCACTGCCGTTGGCCAGCGTGATGCTGTTGCTGCCATTGGTGGGTGACAGTACCGCTGGCA
>CAZTJP010000083.1:1430-8624 GCA_964613895.1 uncultured Thiotrichales bacterium
CCGTTGGCCAGCGTGATGCTGTTGCTGCCATTGGTGGGTGACAGTACCGCTGGCAAGGGCACCGGGCTGCTGTTGAAGCCGGGTACGTTGACGCCAGGCACGGGGCAGGAGACGGTCAGGCTGACATCGGTCGGCGTAGCTGGATCACCAATGACCAGATCCACTTCATTATCGATATGATTGTTCCAGCCACCCGTGCCGGCATTTCCGCCGCACAGATCGTCCGTCGTCAGTGTGCCAAGCACATTGCCATTGGCATCATAGGCGGTGATCGTCGCCACATAGCCCACTGGTACGTTATAAAGCAGAAATTCGCCGTTGGATGGGTTGTAGTTATCCAGCGTCCGATGAATCGGCGCGTCCGGGATATTGACGACCAGATGATCGACCTGACTGAGCTGGTTGGCCCCCAGGCTGTCGATGATATTGATGTTTGCGGTACAAACAGCGCTGTAGTGCCAGTCGAGATTCCAGGCGGTCAGGTGGTCGGTTTCATAGATGACATCGAGCAGTCCGTCGTTCGGATCGAGATCGGCGGCAGTGCCATCTTTTTCAAAACTCCACTCGCCGCTGCTTTCATCGAAACTCCAGATCGGCACGGCGTCGCCCACTTGTACCGTATTGCCATCGGCATCCTTGGTGCCGACTGGAAACTGCATGGCGATCTCGATGTTCTGGCTGAACTGCTTCACGCGGCTGCCATCCTCAGCTTCGATCACGATGGAAGCAAATCCGGCTGTCTTGAAGTTGATCTGCTGTTTGCCACTGGCGGCAGTACCGTCGATACCAGTGAAGCCATCGACATTGGCCAGCACGTTCATACCGCCGGGATACGCCAGCAAGGCGCGCGGCTTGGTCGGGTCATAGCTGGTAACCTTCAGCACTCCACCTCTGACGGGGTTGCCATCCTTGTCCTTGAGGACGGTGCCCACCGGAATTTTCACCTGCAACGCCGGCTTGCCCGCACCGGGGCGGTTCAACAAGACGATCTCCTCCGTGACCTCACCGGTGGCGGGGTCGATGCTGCCGCTGATATCCAGATGCGTCGAAAAAATGCCGTCACCCAGCGGCCCTGGGCGGTCTTGTGTCAGCCGTAATGAAACACTTTTTTCGATGGCTGTGGCTGGAATCACCACCGACTGACCACCGTCGAGGTAGCCATCAGCATGGGCGCGTATCGCCAGCGCACTCGGCTGTGACGGTAACGCGGCAATATTGACGGTGATATCGTCAGCCTGTCCGCCCGGCACGGTCAACGTGCTGACCGGCTGCTGGTTCTCATCCAGTACCGGCAAACCGGCGAATGTCAGCTTTACATCGCCATCGACGAAACCCGCCGCAGCATCTGCCACGCTGATATGGATCTTGGTGGCAACGCCGCCACCGCTGCCGTTGTCATTGTTGTTGGTTTTCTTATCGCCGTTACATGCTGCCAGTAACGATATCAGCAACAAGGCGGCGCCTTTCGTCATGATCGATTTCATCTATTACTCCTGTCGGCTGTTAGGCGGCACATGCGCCTGAAACCCGAAGGTAATTCATGCGGCAGGATGAGATAACTGTCGTTTCCGACAGTTCGTGCTTATTTGTGGACCACGACACATAGTCGTTTCGCGCTGTTTGCCCATAGTGAATTCCATTATCCGCTGGCTCATTGACGAACAGTCGCAGATGGCGGTTAACCCGCATTTCTCACAGGATCACGGCTGCGGCCTCCCAATGCGGCGCGCTGACTGGCGTTCACTCGGTCGGGCTGCTCGACGTAGTGTCGACTACGCCTGTTCGGCCCTTGGTCGCGAACGCCAGTTATCACACCACCTTGAGCGGCCTCGCTACGCGACCCTGTGAGAAATGCGGGTTAATCGGTAGTTGGCTGCAACGTTTCTGAAGCCGGTCCCGTAATCAGCGTTCGACCAATAAAAAGCGGGCCCTAAGGCCCGCAAGACTCCCCCTTCTGAGTCAGTAGTTTCTCCAACAAGTCCTGGAGAAACATTCCGGCTGGTCCGGATTTCTCACCGGATCACGAACTCCACTCGCCGGTTCATGGCCCGGCCTTCGGGTGTATCGTTCGAGGCGATCGGTTGTGTGTCACCGCGACCGGCGTACCGCAGTCGTTTGGCCAGCACGCCTTTGGTCACCAGATACCGCGCTACGACCTTGGCACGCCGGATCGAAAGATCCTTGTTGAACGCTGCGCTCCCCTGGTTGTCTGTGTGTCCGACAATGATGACTGTGACACGGGGAAAACGTTTCAGTTCACTGGCGACGCCATCGAGTATCTTTTTGGCGCGCTCTGTGAGCCGGTCCGAGCCGACATGGAAGTTGACGCCCTGAAGAATCCCGGAATATCCCGAACCAGCGGGCTTCTTGCTGCAGCCGTGCTCATCAACTGCGACATGCGCTGGCGTATTGGGGCATTTGTCCGCTTCGTTGGGCACGCCATCGTTGTCCCGATCGACCGGGCAACCAAGATGGTTGACGCGCACCCCCTTGGCGGTGCCCAGGCAGATGTCCCGCGAATCGGGTACGCCGTCGCCATCGGCATCGACCGCCAGCAGTGGTTTGGGTGCAACGGGCCTGGCCACTGCTTTGGGTTGGGGTGCGGCGACGACGACCGGCTTCGGGGCGGGCGTTTCGACCTGACCAAAGCGCTTGAGTAGTGCCAGTGACAGCATCTTCGCGTCCTTGTCGTAGGAGGTGTATTCGGCTCGCGCGGCGACACCGTTCTGCCATCCGTATTCTGCGCCAACGCCCAGCTGCAGATGGACATCTTCGACCCGCTGATAGGAAACATCGGCATCGTTGTGCATGGCGCCGACGCCGGCGCGTCCGTAGATGGACAGACCTTCACGGCGGTACTTGCCTTCGTCGTCGTAGCCGTTTTCATAGTCATCCGCGCCACGGCTGTTGAGCAGATAACCGACAGCGCTGATGCCATAGACCTGATAGTCGACCGATCCCGCCGCTTCGCCGGTGCGCTTGGCCACATCGGCGCCGCCCAGGTCCGCGTAATAGCCTTCGACGGAGAAGGAGCGGCTGACATCCACACCGATGAATGCCTGGCTGCCTTCGCTACTGTCATCCTCGACCCGGTAGCAACCGCAGCCGGGCTCCGGTTGCAGTTGGGTCACGCCCACACCCGCGCCCACATAGACACGGCTGTCGAAATCCCGGTCTGATGGCGAGTTGTCTGCTTGGGAAACTGCCGGCACGGCGATCAGTGCGGTGACGCCGGCCGCGAGTGCCCGGCGGCGACGACGCCAGGCGGCGCCCAAGCCTGCCAGCACCAGCATGCCGGGTCCGAAGCTGCCGGCGCCGCTGCCTTTCAGGCCGGTACGAAAGGCCGGCTGGTCACCGCAATCACAGGTCTGCAGGAAATCGGCAACACCATTGCCGTCGGTATCCTTCAGGCCACCCGCGCCGAGAACCGCCTGGGCATTGTCGTCCATACCATCCTGGTTGGCGTCAGAGAAGTCATCGACCTTGCCATCGCCGTTGCTATCGGACAGACCCGCTTCCCTGACATCGTTCATGCCGTCACCATCGCTGTCCAGATCACGATAGTCGCGAACGCCGTCGTGATCGGTATCGGGCAGTGGCAGGGCGGTTCCGCCGCTGGCGGTATTGAGTGAATCTTCCATGCCATCGCCGTTTTGATCGACGAAATGGTCGATGCGGCCGTTGAAGTCGCTGTCCTGGCCGCCGGCCTCGATCAGATCCGAAATACCATCGTTGTCGCTATCGACGTCGAGGTAGTCGGGACGTGAATCCCCATCGGTATCCGGGCGGGTGGCCGGTTTTGTTACTAGGCCGTCATCGAGGCCGTCCTTGTTGGCATCGGTGAAGTTGTCGATGCGCCCGTTGCCATCCCGATCGGCCGTGTCGCTGCCTGTGCCTTCGATCCGGTCGGCAATGCCATCGTTGTCACTATCGAGGTCACGAAAGTCGGCGACTTGATCTGCGTCCGTATCCGCAACCGGCAGCGGGTGAACGGCCAGGGAATCGTCGTAACCATCGCCATTGACATCAGTGAACCCATCCACATGGGCATCGCTATCCGAATCTTCACCGCCAGCTTCGATCAGGTCGGTCAGGCCATCGTTGTCGCTGTCGAGATCCCGATAATCCTCGATGCCGTCGCTGTCGCTATCGCCCGGATCATTGGTGGGCGCCTGACCGGCATCGGCTTTACCGTCGCCATTGGCATCGACTTGCGAGGCTTCGGTGACATCCGCAATACCGTCGTTGTCGCTGTCCAGATCGAGAAAGTCAGGCTGGCTGTCACCATCGGTGTCCACCGGGGTATCTACTGTACCATCGCCCGCATAGTCGGGTGTGCCAGAGTCGGCTGTGGTTTCGATGTCATCAGCCAGACCGTTGGTGCCAAACGTCACACTGTTGTCGATCTGGCCATTGTGGTCGGTATCCAGGCTGGCTTGTCTCGCTTCATTGAGCCCGGATTCCTGCAGGTCGGTGATGCCGTCACCGTCGGCATCCAGATCCTGGCTGTTGGGCTGGCCATCACCATCGAAATCTTCGGTTCCTTCGACGCTGTCGGGAATGCCGTCGTTGTCATCGTCGATATCCGTGGCATCGGCGATACCATCTCCGTCAAAATCCGGCAGTGGTGTGACCTGCACAGACACGGTAGCCTTGGCGGTACGGTGGCTGCTGTCTTCGATCTGGTAGATGAATGTATCCGTGCCACTGAATCCCGACGCCGGGCTGTAACGGATCTTTCCATTCGTGATGGTTACTGTGCCATGCGTGGGTGGTGTATCGATGGTCAGCGTGAAAACGCCATTGGCTGGCGTGTCATTGCCCACCACATCGATGATCACGGCTTGATCGGCCGGGGTGGTGGCGCTGTCGTTGGCGGCCACGGGTGCATCCCCTTGTACAGCAAGCGCAAGCGGAAAATCGTTGCCGCTGATATCGGAACCCGCCACGCTGACTTTCAATGGGTTACTTTGCGCATTCACCGTATAACCCACAGGAATGTCAGTGTCGGTTTCATCAACCTGGACAAAATAATCACCATCGGCCGGAACAGTGAATGTATAATCACCATTGGTGGCTGTGGTGATCGTATTTCCGGATTGAAGATCGGTGCCCGGGGTGAATACGCCGTCGTGATCGGTATCGGCATAGAGTGTCATGCTGACATTGGGAATGCCACTCTCTCCGGTGTCCAGGGTCCCATTGCCGTTATCATCACCGAACAATTTGCCGCGGATGATGTGGCTGGTTTTCAATGTGAAATAGCCAGCGGCACCGCCATAGAGATCGGCTTCGTCGGCAGCACCCGTGTCCTGAGGAAAGGTCGCTGGCTGAGTGAGATCATAACTGGCGCCAACGTCACTGGGAAAATAGGAAAAACCGTAATAGGTCTGGCCCGGGTTGAGCCCAAGATCATCCAGCGTCACGAATGCCATGCCCAGCGTTTCCTCGGAACCGTCATTCTTTTCGGGATAACCAGGGTTGGCATTACTGTTGGTCAGGAATTCATTGACCGAGCTGATATTGGTCAACCCATAATCGACATCGCCATTGGAGCTCTTGACTTCAAGCAACGGGCCGTACTGACTGGGTTTTCCATTGCTGTCGAGCGCCAGAATAGCTGCGATCTTGACCGGATTGTTGCCACTTTTCTCGGTGACGATATGACCACTTTTCGCCAGCAAGTCTGTGCTGTTGGGCGCCACCAGGCCGCCGGAGAAAAGAAAATCCACCCGCTCGATGTTCTTGGCATTGTCACCGGCATTGCGAAACAGATCGAGTGCGCCACGGTTGATCACGCGCCCTCCCAGCACCTTGGCCATGTCACAGGTACCGGAAGCGTCGAGGCGGGGATAATCGGCCTTGTAATGCAGTGTTGTGCCTGTGGTTTCCGCGAACAGGCTACACAGGTTCCCGCTGGCGTTGATGTTGTCCACACGAACGATGTTCACCAGATCGGCAACAGCGTGATAATCGTAAGACTCGCCATCGAATACAAACCCTTCGATCTGCAGGTTGCTGCCTTCACCCCACTGATAAGTGAGTCCATCGGTCGGGCCGGTATAGCTCGATGGGGTGGCTGGCGAGGTGGATGTGGTCACGACAGTGACCGGGCCGCTGGCCAGCGCCGTTCCTCCGAGAAGGTTCAGCGAAATCGCTGTCGCGAGCGCTGTTCGCAGGGTTTTTCTGCTATCCATTGGTGACTCCTGAAAGGTCCTGATTATTGTTATTCTTCATGGCTCATCTTTGGGGTGCCGTTGCTCGCGCTATCGGCGTGTGGCGCGAATTCCTTACCGTCAGCGGTCTCGTATCGCCCAAAATGTGCCAGCCTTCGAATTTCCCTGAATGATTCCAACTGATATACGATGGCAAGCCCGGATTTCTCACAGGGTCACATAGCGAGGCCGCAGTTGTGATGCTGTGAGAGATGCGGGACAGCCCATCCTTTCGACGACTGAACCATGCCCATGATCAAAAATAGCTTTGCCATTCTGTTCGGAATCCTGGTTGCCATCGGCATCATCTTCATCTTTGAAGCGCTCGGACATCTGATCTATCCCACACCTACCGGGCTCAAACTCGATGATCCTCGACAGCTGGAAAACATGATTGCTCATCTGCCCATCGGCAATCTGCTGTTCGTCTTGATGGCTTGGATGTTGGGCGCTTTCAGCGGCGCCTTCGGTACAATGTTTTTTGCCAAATCTCGCCACTGGGCGCTGCCGGCAACCGTGTCGGCATTTGTTTTCGCCGCTGCCATCAGCAACTTCTTTTTCGTCCCGTATCCGGTTTGGTTCGAGATCGCCGCCATCATTGCAATACCCATTTCTGGCCTGGTGGCATGGCATCTGTACCCGCGTACTGCGGTCAAACAGTGACCGCTCCCCATTCAACACCCGGCTGGTCGATGCCAGTAGCCAGACACGGGGATGGGCGGCAACGTCGTGGTTGCCTTCCGTGGCGCTGGATTCCGGTGCCCATGCCGGAATGACGCCGCTTGGCACAGGAAATCATCGAGGATAACCGGGATATTGGCGGGGGAAAGCTGGGCTTTTGAATCGGGTCAGCGTGAATCCACCGTGTCCGTTTATCTGCTTATCGGAACAAACTGGATGTTTCTTCGATTTGCTCAGATTCAACGCGACTCGGCGTCAGCGCTAGCCCGGATTTCTCACAGGGTCGCGTAGCGAGGCC
>CAZTJP010000084.1:0-8558 GCA_964613895.1 uncultured Thiotrichales bacterium
CTCAATGCGCTGTTTCGCAACTGCTCCCTGGCCGTACTCAACAGCGGCAGCCCGCTGGATGACGGCAAGGAACTGCTGGAGCGTTATCCGGATTTTGAGATTCGCGTCCTGCAGGAAGAGCGAGGCATCAAACTCGAATTGCGCAATGCCCCGGCGATTGCTTTTGTCGATGGCGAAATCATCCGCGGCATTGGCGAGCACCTGTTCGCGGTATTGCGCGATGTCATCTACGTCGCCGACGAAATCCGCGACAACAGCCGTTTCGACCTGGCGACATCCGAAGGCATCACCAACGCGGTGTTCCATATCCTGCGCAATGCCGGCGTGCTGCGTCCGGTCAACCATCCGCGCATGGTCGTTTGCTGGGGCGGGCATTCGATTGGTCGGGACGAATACGCCTACACCAAGGAAGTGGGCTATCAACTGGGGCTGCGTGAACTGGATATCTGCACCGGCTGTGGTCCCGGCGCCATGAAAGGGCCGATGAAAGGTGCGACCATTGGCCATTCCAAGCAGCGCATACGGCATGGTCGCTATCTTGGCATCACCGAGCCGGGCATTATCGCTGCGGAGGCGCCCAACCCCATCGTCAACCAGTTGGTGATCATGCCCGACATCGAGAAGCGGCTCGAAGCCTTCGTCCGGGTGGGACACGCCTTCGTGGTATTCCCCGGCGGCGTGGGCACGGCTGAAGAGATCCTGTACCTGCTCGGGATTTTGCTCAGCCCCGCCAACAAGGACATTCCGTTTCCCCTGATTCTCACCGGCCCCGAAAGCGCCAGGGCCTATTTCAAGAGCATCAACCAGTTCATCGGCGAAACACTGGGCATCGAAGCCCAACAGCGCTACAAGATCATCATCGATGATCCGGCGCGGGTCGCGATTCATGCCGCGGAAGGGATCGCGCAGGTAAAGCGGTTTCGCAAGGAGCAGGATGACGCCTACTATTTCAACTGGCGGTTGAACATCGATCGGGAGTTCCAGGAACCCTTTGCGCCCACCCACGAGAACATGAAAGCACTGGCCTTGAGCCGGTCACTGGAAAGGCATCGGCTGGCCGCCAACCTGCGACGGGCCTTTTCGGGCATCGTTGCCGGCAATGTCAAGGATGAAGGCATCCGGGCCATTGAAGAACATGGTCATTTCGAAATCCACGGCGACCCGTTGATCATGGAGGAAATGGATCGGCTGTTGACCGGTTTCGTCGAGCAGGGCCGCATGAAACTCCCGGGCAAGACCTACGAGCCTTGCTACCGGGTGGTCAAATAATCGCCGGCTCAACCACGGAATATCCGCACCAACTGGTCGAGCGCCTGCTGCCAGCTGGTTTGGCGGATCGTATCGATCAACTCGTCCAGCCGGAATGGGTGATGACGCTCATAGGCAACGCCAAGCTGTGGCATGTCCGCCAGCCCGACTTCCCGCGCATGCTCGACGAACCCCTTGTTCCGCCAGAAGAACGCGCCAGGCATCGTTGTCGGAATGACGACCACATAGAACAGCGCCCGTCCAATGATGGCGGAGGCGAGCGCCACCAGGCTCAGTACCACGAAAGCGCCGACACTGGTTCCCGCGAACGACTGTCCGAGCGCCAGCAACAGCGCGAGCCCCAACAGCGCCAGCCGCAACTGGAAGCTTTTTCCATAAGTGGTGGTCTGCTCATACCAGGAAACCGCCGCCTCACTGTGGGCTGCGCGCTGACTGCGGGCATGCGCCAGCAGGCCGATGCTTTCCAGTGCCAGCCCAACGGCGGCGATCGCGCTCAGAAGCTGCCCCAGTGAGGCACTGAAGGCGCCGAATGGCAGCGCAATCAGCCCGATGAGGAGACTGCCCAGTGTCAGTGCCGTGCCCGCGAAAGCGGCGCCGGTATGCCAGTGATCCCAGAAGGGCCGGGCGGGGATGCGATAGAGGCGATACATGTAATAACCGCCATAGCCGATACCGGCCAGCGCCAGCAGCGCGGACAGACCAGCCAGCAGGTTGGCGAATGTTCCGCCGAACAGGCTGAAGAAACTGTAGGCGACCAGACCGCCGAAAAAGGCGGAAACGCCGGCGATCTCGCGGCTCACCGGAGACAGCCGCAGATTGTAGAAGCCGCGGTAGAAGCGATGCGGTTTGCCCAGATGCATGTTCAGTTTGAACAGGCCAAAGGCTGCCAGCGCGATCATCAAGCCCAGCGTCGGCAGCAGCGCACCGGAAGTTCGAAACGCCTCGATTGGCGCGAGTCCCAGCCAGTGGCCGGCGGTCAGCAACACGAAAGCGCCCATCACGGTCTGTACGCTCAAGGTAAAGGCGATATGGGCATTCTCATGGGAGCCGAGCAGCTTTTTCCAGTTCCACTGCCGTTGCTGGCCTTTCTTCGGGTCTGGTTCTGGCAGATAACGGCCTGCATCATCGTCGCGGTGATATTTGACCGGCATATCATCCACCCGAACCATCTCCCGCTGAATGGATTTCATCTGCTGGAAGCGGATATTGGGGTGCGTGATCCGGGAGCTGGGAAAGCCGGGAATCTCGGTTTCTGCCTGTACCCGGCCTTCGGGAATATTCTCGATCACGCCAAAATCCAGTGCATTGCCCAGACAGGCGGAGACGCAGGCGGGCTTGAGTCCCACTTCGAGCCGATCGATGCACATATTGCACTTGGTGACCTGCCCCTTGACCGGATCCAGTTGCGGCGCGTTATAGGGGCAGACCCAGGTGCAATAGCCGCAGCCGAAGCAGATGTCAGGATCCTGCAATACCGCACCGTATTCAGCGAACTTGGTATAGGCCCGGGTCGGGCAGCCTTTCAGACAGACCGGATCATCGCAGTGGTTGCAGGCCATCGAGATATTGATGCGGCGATAATCGGGAAAGCTGCCGCCCTCGACGAATCCGACCGAACGGAAAGCCAGATGAGGCGGCACGTCGTTCTTCTCCGAACAGGCGGCCTCGCAGGCGTGACAGGCGATACAGTTGTCGGCATTGAAATAGAAACCGTGCTGCTTGTAACGATTGGGGTTCTGCAGCGGCAGTTCCTCATCGTTGATGATCAGCGGCTGCTGGCGCAGCGGATCGTTCTCCGGCACGGTCTCGATGGGTTTGCCGTAACGATTGGTGGCCCGGCTTTGCGGATCGTTGAGCAGGGCATATTCGGGTTCGTGTTCGCGTCTCTGAAACATAGTCTTGGCCAGATAGGGCTAGAATTTCCGCATGTCCTTGCTCAGCTGCGCGGCATGCGCCTGATCTTCGATGCGTTCGATTCGGACTGCCGATTGTTTGTAGGCGGGCTGGCGCGAGTAGGGGTCGAGCAGTCCCAGCGTCAAACGGTTGGCGCAATCATGGAAATGGAAAGGCAGAAACACCATGTTGTGCGGCACGCGGTGGGTAGGCGTGGCCATGACGATGGCGTCGCCACGGCGTGACACCAGGCGCACGTATTCGCCGCGCCGGATACCCAGTTCCGCTGCCGCATCGGGATTGATCTCGATGAATGGTATCGGGCTGAACTTGTTGTTGTTGCCGATCTTGCCGGTCTTGGTACGGCCATGCCAATGTTCGATCAGGCGGCCGGTGTTGAGCCAGAAGGGATATTCATCATCGGGCTGTTCGTTGTTGTCCACGAAAGGCAACGGGATCAGTTTGGCCTTGCCGTCAGGATGTCGAAAGCTGGCCGGCTCGGTGTAGATGCGTTTGCCGCCCTTGGGGGGCGGCTCTCCGCGCTCGCGTTGCTCGGCGGTATAGGGCCACTGGATACCACGGTTCTGTTCGATCAGATCGTGATCCATGCCGGAGATATCCGCCAACCGGCCCTTCGACAATGCCGCCATCTCCAGAAAGATATCGCTGGCCTTTTCCGGAAAATGGACCTTGCCATCCTGGTTGAAGCGTTCCGCCACCCGATTGAAGATCCACAGATCCGGTTTGGCCTCACCCGGCGGCTGGGTAATGGGCTTGACCCGATTGATGCGACGCTCGGTATTGGTCATCACACCATCTTTCTCGGCCCAGGTGCCAGCCGGCAGGAACAGATGCGCATACTGGTTGGACTCGCTGTCGACGTAACAATCCTGCACCGCGCAGAATTCCAGCTGTTCCATCGCGCGTCGCACCCGAGCGGTATTCGGCAGTGAACTGAGCGGGTTGGTGGCGATCAGCCACAGTCCCTTGATCTGACCCGCTTCCATCGCCTGATAGATATCGGTCTGATACATGCCGCGCGCAGTCGGCAGAAAATCGACATCGATATTCCAGGCCTTGGCGATTTCCTCCCGGTCCTCGGGATTCTCCAGATAGCGGAAATTGGGCAACCCGGAGCAGGATGACCATTCGCGCGTGCCCATGGCGTTGCATTGGCCGGTGATCGACAGCGAAGTGCCACCCGGCTTGCCGATATTGCCGGTGATCAAGGCCAGATTGTTGATACCCACCACGCCATCGGAACCATGCGTGGACTGATTGATCCCCATGGTCCAGATCTGCATGGCCGCGCCGGCTTTGGCGAAGGTGCGCGCCACCACCCGGATGGTGTCTTCATCGATGCCGCAGACCCGCGCGGCGGTACGCGGATCCCATTTTTCGACTTCGGCGCGCAGCGCATCGATGCCGGTGGTATTGGCGGCGATGTAGTCATCATCCTGCAGGTTCTCGGCGAAGATGACATGCATCAGCGCATTCTGCAGCACCACGTCGGTACCCGGCCGGATCGGCAGATGCATATTGGCGTTCTGCGCCAGCATCGTCACCCGGGGATCGACCACGATCAACGGAAAGTTGCGTTTCTCCTGCGCTTCTTTCAGGCGCCAGTAGATGATCGGATGCTGCTCCGGCAGATTGGAACCCCAGGCGATCAGGCAATCGGTATGTTCGAAATCCTCATAACAGCCGGGCGGGCCATCCGAGCCGAAGCTGCGCTTGTAGCCCGACACCGCCGAGGCCATGCACAGCGTGGTGTTGCCATCGTAATTGTTGGTGCCGATCAGGCCGCGGGTCAGCTTACCAAGCGTATAGAATTCCTCGGTCAGCATCTGGCCGGTGGAGATGATAGCGAAGCTGTCACGGCCATGCTTCTTCTGTATCCGGCGGATCTCGTCGTGCAGCCGGTCGAGCGCGGTATCCCAGTCCGTCTGCTGCCAGGCGTCCCGATAGTGATCGCGGATCAACGGTACGGTGCCACGCCCGGGTGAATCGAACAGTTCATGTTCGAAAATGCCTTTCAGGCACAGTTTGCCCCGGTTGACATCGGCATCGGCCACACCACGGGAAGCCACGGGCTTGCCAGCGGCATTCAGGCCAACCTCGATCGAGCAGCCGGTGGAGCAGTAACCACAGGCAGCGTATTGCCACTCGACCACATCCTTTTCAGGGAGCTTGATCGGGTTCTTCTTTCCTCGTCCAAACAGCATGTTTTGTGATTGCCTGGTTGATGATTACAGCGACAGGAAGATCTTGCCGTCTTCGATCCTGGTGGAGAAGGTATTGGTACAGCCTTCGTCCGGACCCAGCGCCTCGCCGGATTGCAGGTCGATCTTCCAGTTGTGCAGCGGGCAGGTCACAGTCGTTCCGCTGACGATGCCTTGCGACAACGGCCCCTGCTTGTGGGGGCAGGCGTCCTTCAGCGCGAAAACCTGGTCGTCCCGGGTGCGAAAAATGGCGACATCCATGGTATCGGTCTTGACGACGCGGGCGCCGAGTCGGGGAATGTCATCCAGATTGGCGATTTCGATCCAGTTGCTCATAGTCTCAGTTTCCCGGTTAGAAAATTGCTTGATCAGCCATTAAGCGGCCGAAATTTCGATCGGCTGGAACTCGTGGGCTTCCTCGCCATCGGCGCGTGCCTTCCAGGGGTCGATCTGGGCGAATTGCTGACTGTACTTGAAACGCTCGAACAAGGCCTTGCGTTGTGGCTCGTCATCGACGATGGCGGATTTGACATAGTCGAAGCCGACTCGCTCGACCCAAGGTGCGGTGCGCTCGAGATAATGTGCTTCCTCGCGGTATTTCTGGATGAAAGCGCCACAGTATTCCAGCACTTCCTCCTCGGTTTCGACCTTGCACAGCAGATCGGTGACGCGCACCTTGATGCCACCGTTGCCGCCGATATGCAGCTCGTAGCCCGAATCGACGCAGACCACGCCAAAGTCCTTGATGGTGGCTTCGGCACAGTTGCGGGGGCAGCCGGACACCGCCAGTTTGAATTTGTGCGGCATCCACGATCCCCAGGTCAGCTCTTCCAGCTTGACGCCCAGTCGGGTCGAGTTCTGGGTACCGAAGCGACACCAAGTCTTGCCGGCACAGGTCTTGACGGTACGCATGGCCTTGCCATAGGCATGACCGGAGACGAAGCCGGCCTCGGAAAGATCCTTCCACATGGCCGGCAGGTCTTCTTTCTTGACGCCAAACAGATCGATCCGCTGACCGCCGGTCACTTTCATTTCGGGCACTTGGTATTTCTCGGCGACATCGGCAATGGCGCGCAGCTCCCTGGGCGTGCAAAGCCCACCGAACAGCCGTGGCACCACCGAATAGGTGCCGTCCTTCTGGATATTGCCGTGCGCCCGCTCGTTGATGAAGCGTGATTGCAGGTCGTCTTCGTATTCGCCCGGCCAGTAGGCCATCAGATAGTAGTTGAGCGCCGGACGGCAAGCGGCACAACCATCGGGGTTCTTCCACTCGAAGAAGCGGCGTACCGCTTCCATGTCCTTGAGTTCGTGCTCCTTGATGCCGGCGATGATTTCGTCGTGGCTATATTCGGTGCAGCCGCACAGCGGTTTCTTGTTCGGTGTGGCCGAATAGCCTTCGCCGACGGTACTGGCGAGAATGGACTCCACCAGGCCGGTGCAGGAACCGCAGGAGCTTGAGGCCTTGGTATGTGCGCGCACGTCTTCCAGCGTGAACAGGCCCTTGGTGATGATTGCATCGACGATCTCGCCCTTGCAGACGCCGTTGCAGCCGCAGATCTCGGCATCGTCGGACAGCGCGGCCACCCGAACCTCGTCACCGTGGCCGGCATCGCCCAGGTCGTGCTGGCCGAACAGGATGGTGCTACGCATCGCCGAGATATCGGTGCCGTCGCGCAATAGCTGGAAGTACCAGGTACCGTCCATGGTGTCGCCATAGAGTACAGCGCCGACGACGCGGTTGTCCCTGACGACCAGTTTTTTGTAGACACCAGCGGCTGGATCTTGCAGCACCAGCGTTTCGTCACCTTCCTGCTCGTTGAATTCGCCGGCGGAGAACAGGTCGATGCCGGTGACCTTGAGTTTGGTCGAGGTGACCGAGCCTTGGTAGCGGGCGATGCCGATACGGGCGAGATGGTTGGCGGCTACCTTGGCTTGTTCGAACAGTGGCGCCACCAGTCCGTAGCAGACGCCTTTGTGTTGCACACATTCACCGACGGCGTAGATTTTCGGATCGTAGGTCTGCATGGTGTCGTTGACCACGATGCCGCGTTCGCAGTAGATGCCGGCTTCGCTGGCCAGTTGGATATTGGGCCGGATGCCCACTGCCATGACGACGAGGTCGGCTTCGATTTCGCTGCCATCGGCAAATTTGAGGCCTTCGACCCGACCGTTGCCGAGCACTTCGCTGGTTTGTGTCTCCATCAGGAATTTCATGCCGCGTTCTTCCAGCGATTGTTTCAGCAGGTCGGCGGCTGGCTTGTCGAGTTGGCGCTCCATGAGGATGTCCATGAGGTGGACGACGGTGACATCCATACCGTTTTTCATCAGGCCGTTGGCGGCTTCCAGGCCCAGCAGGCCACCGCCGATGACGACGGCTTTTTTATATTTCTTCGAGGCCTCGAGCATGGTTTCGACGTCGGCGATATCACGAAAACCGATCACACCTTCCTTGTCGTGCCCCGGAATCGGGATGATGAAGGGGTTGGAGCCGGTGGCCAGCAGCAGGCGGTCGTATTCGACGGTTTCGCCGTTGCGGGTGTGAACCTTGCGGCCGATGCGGTCGATGCGCTCGACGGGGTCATCGGTATGCAGGGTGATGCCGTTTTGCTGGTACCAATCGTGATCATTGAGAATGATGTCGTCGATGGTTTTTTCGCCGGCGAGCACCGGTGAGAGCATGATGCGGTTGTAGTTGGGATAGGGTTCGGCGCCGAAGACGGTGATGTCATAGCGTTCCGGATCGAGCTTGATGAGCTCTTCCAGGGTGCGTATACCGGCCATGCCGTTACCAATCAATACCAGTCGTTCTTTCATGTTCACCTCGTCAACCTGACTCGTCAGTCGAGCCCCAAAGAAAAGTTTGGATAGACTCAAAGCAAGGTTCGTGCCATGTGTGCGTCGTCGGCACATCAGGTTTTTTGCGGCTCGGCAGCCGGCCATGGCTGCTCCGCCGCGGCATTGTGCACCGTTCTGGCGCAGCATGCACACCTCTGGGGCGAAAGATGCTGCACATTCTCCAGCTGTAAGGTGCCATCCGGTATCCTCCGTAGGATGGGTAGAGCGCAGCGAAACCCACCATTTGTGTACTTGCGCCCCCCGTACCCCGACGACCAGTGGGACGTTCACGGACCGCCGTGAATACATCCCTGTAGGCTAGCCCGCATTTCTCACAGG
>CAZTJP010000085.1:0-8467 GCA_964613895.1 uncultured Thiotrichales bacterium
ACTGGCGGACTGATCATCACCATACTGACCGCGCTGGCCGGCGCACTGGCGCTAGTCTGGTTGTCCAACAAACTCAAGAAATAGGTTTGCCATGTCCGATTCGAAACCCATCCCAACCGAGGAAGAAGACACCGGCTTCTTCAAAAAACTTGGCGAAATCCTCAATGCCCCACTGCCCGGTACCCAGCCGCCGCCATCATCTCCCCCGAACGATGACGATGAAGGGTCACTGCTGGAACATATCAAAGACATCCTGAACCGTCCGCTGCCCGGCACCCATGCTCCTGCGACACCCGAAAAAACCCAACCCGCCGAATCCACCAGCGATCAAACCAGCGACTCGAACCCGGCCGCTGAAGACCTCTCGGAAAACTGGTGGGAACGTGATTGGGAAGCCTTCCTGGCGCATCAGGAGAAGGAACGACAAGGACTGGCCCTGAAGCAACGCCGCGACCAGGAAGCCTTCGCCCGCTACCAGCAACAGGAAAAAGCGTATTTCGACGCCCATCAGAAAGCGCTGTTCGAACAGTTCAAGCAGCAACAACAATACAAGATGGATCAATGGAAACAGCGCCTGGAACAAACGGCCAACGGTCAACAGCCGCCACCACCGCCCTGGGGCATGGCGCCTCCGCCGCCGCCACCACCGCCAGGCATGCCATTGCCTCCGTGGGTGAAACGCCGCTGAATCCGCTGATCCGGAAACCAAATCCTGTCGTCCTTGGACGACTTTTCCCGTTCCGTCGGATTCACTATGATCCCGGCCCGAACCATAACAACAAACAGGGACGAAGATGGAACACAACTACCCCAAATGGAATGGAGAAATCCGCTTGGCCAGCAACCGTTCGAACCGTGGTTACGGCCTGCTGGCTTACTTGGTCAATGCTGCCATTGGCATGTCGATGGGCTTCGTGATCGTCAACTGGCTGACCGGCGGTATCGGAATCTGAGCAGCCTCAGTGCGCGCCCCTGCAAGAATCGGGTTAACGATCGACAATCCGCTTGTCCGGTGCCATAACCGGATTGGTGACCACCCTTTTCTCCATCGGAAAACGGGCCGCCGCCCCCCAGGACAACGTCAGCGTGACAGGATACGGCGCCCGCCGGCACCGATCCGGCCGGATGCGGACAATCCGGACATGGCATACGCCATCCACCACGGCGGTCTCGACGGCAAAATCCCGCGCCTGGGTACAACCTGTACTGGTCACCGTCACCCGAAGATCTTCGTCACTGGCCGCCAACGCCAGCAGCTTTTCCAGTCTGTGCATGCGAACCGCCTCGCGACGCTGTTGGGAATGCTCACCCTCGGTGACAGGTGGTGTACAAGCCGAAGACACTGATGCAATCCACAACAGCAGGATCAACCACCACACAAGCCGAACCGCAGGGACAACCCGAAATCTCATTCACCGCTCCTCATGCCGCAACACATGCTGCACGATGCGCATGGCCGAAACCACGCCCGACGCCAACCGCCGCTCGATATCCGTCATCCGAATCTCGCCCGGCTCCCGGCCCGCAGCCGGGTTGACGACAATCGCCAGTATCGCATAACAGAGCCCTGCTTCCCGGGCCAGGGCCGCCTCGGGCATTCCTGTCATGCCCACCAGGGTACAACCATCGCGCGCCAGCCGATCGATCTCCGCCGCCGACTCCAGGCGCGGCCCCTGAGTCGCCGCGTAGACACCACCGTCCACGCAAGGAATCGACTCATCTCGCGCCGCAGCCAGCAACCTCTCCCGCAAGGCAGGGCAAAACGGATCGGAAAAATCCACGTGCCGCACCCCGGCGGTGAAATCATCGAAAAACGTCTGGGCCCGCCCCCAGGTGTAATCCACGATCTGATGCGGTACCACGATGCCGCTGAGCGGCAACGACACATCGATCGCACCCACCGCGGCAACCGCAATCACCCGATCCACGCCAAACCGCCGTAACGCATCGATATTGGCGCGATAATTGATCCGGTGCGGCGGCAACTGATGACGATCGCCATGGCGCGGCAGAAAAACCAGTTCATGTGCGCCAACGCGCGCCAGCGTCAATGCCGCTGATGGCGCTCCCCAATCCGTCTCGACCACCTCCCGACTCACCACCTCGACGCCATCGAGGTGATCGAGGCCGCTGCCGCCAATCAAACCGAGCCGGGTCAAATCCACCACTCCCGGTGCCGGGTCCTAACCAAGATGTTCGAAAATACCATTCGCATTGCGCCCGACATGGTTTCTGTCCATACCAAAACCGAATACATAGACGTCATCCACTTCCAGCGCGGTGAAATCCGCCCGATAGTCGCTGACCGGTCGCTCATGGCGTTTCCGGACCAGCACCGCCGACATCACCGAGGCCGCGCCTTCGCGCCGGCACCAGTTGGCGATCGCCGCCAGCGTGAACCCCTGATCATAGATATCATCGAGCAATAGCACCGCACGGCCAGCCAATGACGTTCTCGGCCTCGACAACCATGTGATCTCGTCACTGCCCGACAATGCGCCCGCATAACGGCTGGCATGCACCGAATCCAACTCCAGTTCGAACGACAACCGGGGGAGCAAATGACCCGCGAAGACCACACCCCCCTGAAGCACTGTCAACACCAACGGCTGCTGGCCGTGGAAATGCTGGTTGATACCAACCGCCATCGTATCCAGCGCCGCATCGATCTGCGCGCGTGAAAACAACAGCCGGGCATTGCTCGTCACAGACACCGGCCGGAATCAGTAGGTAAACGTCACGGTATTGTCATCCATGGCCTCACTGATGACATAGGCGCCACCCACTGTCTCGTCGATTTCCGGAATGAGGTCCTCGCCCCACAGATCCAGCGTTGGCGTACAAACCTTGAAGGCCACACCCGCCTCATGCGCATCCCTGATCAGGTCATAGACCGTCCGGCCGCTGTCAGCCGGCATCGTCAACTTGCTTGCCACCCCATTGATCGCCAGCTTGCCTGCCCGTCCGGTGAATACGATCTCGACCTCATACTCCATCGCCGCCGCTACCGTCGCCTGAAAAAAAGGCGCGCCCAACTCCGTACTGTCGTCGGGATCCGTATTGACCAGAACGATCACCAACTTGTCAGCCATGGACCAGTCCCTTTACCTGCATGGAAAGACAGCGCGGACAACCGTTCAGGGCCCGCGAATTCGTTCATATGGAGAGTATACGCCGCGCTCGGCCATTGCACACGCGCGAACACGGTAACTCGAAGCACCCGTCAGGGCAGCACATCCAATGGGTTTTTCTGCATCATCTCGGGATGACCGATGAAATAGCCTTGCAGATAATCAACACCGATCTGTCGCAATTGTCCGGCGATCTCCTCGTTCTCCACATATTCCGCAATCGTCTGGATATTCATCAGCCCCGCAATGCGCTGAATCGACTCCACCAGGCCGTAGTCCACCGGATCATTCACGATGCCTCGCACGAATACCCCGTCGAGCTTGACGAAATCGACCGGCAGATTCTTCAAATGCGACAAGGAAGAGAATCCCGTGCCGAAATCATCCAGCGCAAACCGGCATCCCAGCTTTCGCATCGTCGTCATGAACTCGATCGCCGTCTCGAGGTTTTCCATCGCCGACGATTCCGTGATCTCGAAACACAACTTACCCGCCACGACCGGCTTGTCCTGCAACAAGGCGTGCACTTGCTCCTTGAACTCCGGATCACAGAGCGAGGAGGTCGAGATATTCACCGAATAGAACTCACCGTTGAACGCGCCGGTCTCCAGATGATCGACCAGCCTGTGAACCACCCAGCGATCCAGAATCGCCGTCAGTTTGTAGCGCTCGATGACCGAAAAGAAATGCGGTGGCGTCACCAGCCGATCGCCGTCGCGCAAACGCACCAACACCTCGTAGGCACTGGCGCCGCTGGAACGGTGAACCCGCCGAATCGGCTGTTGAAACAGGCACAGCTGATCCGAATTGACCGCCGAATGAAACTTGTCCAGCCACAGCATGTCGCCCGACAGCTTGCCGGTGGATGAATCATCACCGAACACCCGAATCTGGTTACGACCGCCATGCTTGGCCGAATAGCAGGCCTGATCGGCGAGATCGAGCACTTCCGCCACGCTCAGCCGTGAATTGTCGATCTGCAACAGACCGATACTCAAGCCGATCTCGAAACAACGCCCTTCCCAGTAGAAACGGAAGGTCTTGATGCTGTTGTGCAACTCCTGGATCAGCCGTCGCGCCTGATCGAGATGACAGTTACGCAACAGAATGGCGAACTCGTCACCACCGATCCGGGCGACGACATCGTTCGCGCGCACCTTGCTGCGAAACAGCTCCGACAACTGCACCAGCAACTGATCACCGGCGCGGTGCCCGGCCTCGTCATTGACGTTCTTGAAAAAATCGAGATCGAGGTAGCAGAGCACGTGCTGGACGCCCGGTTGCATGATCTGCAATTCGTTCTCCAGCAGCGCCTTGAACGCCTGGGCATTGAGCAGACCGGTCAGCGCATCATGATGCGCGGCGAAATAGAGTTTGTCTGATGTCAATTTGGTATCGGTAATATCCGTGAAGGAGCCGCGGTATCCCGCAAACCCGAACCCCTTGCGATAATAGGGCCGGCCCGCCAGCCGGACAATGCGAAAATTGTCCTTGTCCTTGAGCCGACACGAGACATCCAGCGGCTCCTCACGGGAGAATGCCAGCTTGAATTGCTCGAGACCGTCCGCGCCCAGCTTGCGGCCGAAGAAATCGAGGAACGAAACGCCCCGATAGCTGTCTTCCGCCAATGACAGCCGGTTTTGCGGACTCGCATCGAGAAACGTCAGCAAGGCGTTGCGATCGGTCTCCCAGAAAAAATCGCCGCCCTGGGTGGCAAAATCCTTGTAGCGATCCAGCGCCCGCGCCAGCGCCGCCTGCTCTTTCTTCAACTGATTGATGGTCTCCCCCAGCTGACGGGTCAGAAAATCGGCGTAACCGCCCTCTTCCGATTCCACCGGCGTTTCTTCGTTGCTGTCTGAATCGACAACCATTCTGACGCGATGTTCCGTATAGGCTTCTTCCACCGCCTCGACGATCTCGGCCACATCGCGTGGCTTGCGAATCATTTTCGAAGCGCCACTCCTGGCGGCGACCTGGTGATCGGCCGCGCTCAGGTAAACCGCCTTGTACAGAATGACCGGAATATGCTTGAAATCGAGATGGCTGCGAATCTCCTGGCACAGTGCATAACCATCCATCTCCGGCAGATCGACATCGGCCAGTACGACATCCGGGGATTTGCGGTGCATCGTCTCAATGGCTTCGTAACCATGCACGGCGCGATGCACCTGATGGAAATGCTGCGCCAGCTGGCCAGCCCAGTACTGGGTCAGATCAGAATCGTCGTCAACGATCAGCAACGACAGCGGATTGGTTTTATACATAGTCACTAGAGTCCACTCGATTTCTCATTCTCGAACGCTGTTCCGATGCAGACACAACGCTGATCCGACAACCGTCGCAGATTTGCCGACAGATGACCGTGAGCGTCATCACGATTAGCGAATCACCGAGGCGATGCGATCAACCCCTTCCCGCAAGCGGGCCAGCGAAGTCGTATAGGCGAAGCGCAACCAACGCTCCGGCTGATGGACACTGAAATCCAGCCCCGGCGTGGTCGCTACGCCCGCCTGCTCGAGCAGGCGTTCAGCCAGCGTCGTGCTATCGACGTTCAGTGCCGAACAATCGGCAAACAGGTAGAACGCGCCTTCCGGCGTCACCGGAAAACGGAATCCCAAAGCCTGCAACGCCGGTAGCAAAAAGTCACGCCGGCGGGCGAAACGCTGCCGGCGTGACTCGAGAATCTCCAGCGTTTCCGGCGTGAACGCCGCCAATGCCGCATATTGCGATGGTGTCGGCGCCGACAGGAACAGATTCTGCGCCAACCTGTCGAGCGCCGGTACCGCATCCGGCGGCGCCACCAGCCAGCCGAGCCGCCAGCCGGTCATGCCAAAAAACTTGGAAAAACTGTTGATGACGAAAATCGACTCATCCAGCGCCGCCGCCGTGAACGCCTCGCCCCCATAGGTCAGACCCTGATAGATCTCATCGACGACCAGATATCCATTCCGCTGCCGCACCAGCGAGAAGATCTCGGTCAGCGCCTGCCGGCTCATGAGGGTGCCAGCGGGATTGGAAGGACTGGTGACCAACACCGTCGTCCGCCCCGCATCCGGCCAGTGTGCCTCGAGCTGCGCCCGGCTCAGTTGGAATTCGCTTTGAGAGACATCGATACTGACCGGCTTCCCATCGTAGAGAAAGGCAAAGTTGCGATTGCAGGGATAGCCGGGGTCGGCCATCAGTACCCGGTCACCCTGCTCGACCAGCAAGGCCATCAGCAGTTGCAATGCCCCCGAAGCGCCGGGCGTCACAACGATGCGGTCGGCCGCGACATCCGCCCCCAGACGGCTCCGATAATACGCCGAAATCGCCTCACGCAATGCCGGCAATCCCAAGGCCGGCGTGTAATGCGTTCTGCCCTCGCGCAACGCCGCCATGCCCGCTCTGACAATCGGCGCCGGGGTCGGAAAATCCGGCTCGCCGACTTCCATATGGATGATATCCCGCCCTTCGCTTTCCAGACGACGCGCCTGCGCCAACAGACGCATGACATGGAAGGGCTGAATAGCCTCCAGTCTGGTCGCATAACGGCTCATCGTTTGGCTGACCGTGACCTTCGTTCCTGCTGATAGCGCTGGCGTGGCGTCAGTTTCTTGCTCCGTTTCGAGGCATACGGGTTCTCGCCGGTCTTGAACTCCAGCCGGATCGGCGAACCGACGATTTTCAGCTTGTCACGAAAGAAGTTGATCAGATAGCGCTTATAGGCCGCCGGGACATGCCGGGTCTGGTTGCCATGAATGACGATCACCGGTGGCCGCCTGCCGCCCTGATGCGCAAACCGCAGTTTGATGCGCCGACCTCGCACCAGTGGCGGCTGATGACGCGCCACCGCCTCTTCCAGCAACTGTGTCAGCCGGGTGGTCGACAGTTCCACCAGGGCGGAGCGGTATGCCCGTTGTACCGCTTCATAGAGCAATCCCACGCCCGAGCCATGCAATGCCGACAGGGTGTATTTCTCGGCAAAATCGAGAAAGGGCAGCTTCAATTCGTATTGGGCCAGCTGCCGCTTGCGCTGCTCGGGGCTCAGACCATCCCATTTGTTCAACGCCACGACGATCGATCGTCCGGCCTGCAGCGCCATACCGATCAGATGAACGTCCTGATCGGTGACACCCTCGTGCATGTCCAGCACATTGATGACCACATCGGCGCGCTCGATGGCATCCAGCGTTTTCACGACGCTGAATTTCTCCACCGCCTCACGCACCTTGCCGCGCCGCCGCACGCCGGCAGTGTCGATCAGCGTATAGCGCTGACCATCGCGCTCGAACGGAATGTAGATGCTGTCACGGGTGGTACCCGGCACTTCACTGACCACCACCCGTTCCTCGCCCAGAATCCGGTTGACCAGGGTCGATTTGCCCACATTGGGACGGCCCACGAATGCGATACGGATGCCTTGCGCGGCACGTTCCGCCTCACTGGGCACATCGGTGGTTTCCGCCTGTTCACCCAGCACCGCGTGGATCAACCGGGTCACGCCGCGACCGTGCGCGCTGGCGATCGCCAACGGCCCCTCGAAACCGAAACCGTAGAACTCGGTCAGCGCCTCTTCGGCAACGATGCCATCGGTCTTGTTGACCGCCAGGAACACAGGCTTGCCCGCCTTGCGTAACATCCCGGCAATCGCCTCATCCGCCGGTGTCAACCCTTCCCTGCCATCAACCAGCCAGATGATGCGATCCGCTTCCTCGATACCACGCCGGGTCTGCTCGACCATGCGGGTATTGAGAGGATCTGCCTCATCCGTCAAACCGCCGGTATCGATGACGAAATAATCGCCCCCGAGCCGGCCAACGCCATACTGACGGTCACGCGTCAGACCAGGAAAATCCGCCACCAGCGCATCCCGCGAGCGGGTCAGTTGGTTGAACAAGGTGGATTTGCCAACATTCGGTCGGCCAACGAGCGCAATAACGGGTTTCACAATTCGTACAACATGACAGGGAACCAGCGAGTATGGACGACTCTGGCGTAAGGGGCAATCGGCTGCTGTCCCCTGCCACGGCGAATTCACGCTGGCCCGATTGAAAAGCCTACCCGCCAATGCCCCGGTTGTCCTCAATGACCTCCTGTGCCAAGCGATGTCATTCCGGCATGGAAGCCGGAATCCAGTGCCACGGAAGGCAACCACGACGTTGCTGCACATACCTGTGGCTGGATCCCCCATCCTGCGAGGATGACGAACTGGGGATGGGAGCGTGAATCCACCGTGCATTGGGTGGTCACAGCCGTGACCCGGTGAGAAATTCGGGCTAGACTGCCGAATCCGTTTCAACCCGGTTCCAGTAGCGCCATGAAGATCGCCATTGTAGGCTGCGGGTTCGTCGCAGACT
>CAZTJP010000086.1:0-8413 GCA_964613895.1 uncultured Thiotrichales bacterium
TCCTGAATTGATTGCAACCGCCAATATCGGTTGCCAGACGCATCTTGCTGGTGGCACCAGTCTTCCCATCGTGCACTGGATCACACTGCTGGATGACTGGATGGCGGTTTGAGCTCGGTTCTTTCAACCTCCGCATCCCGGCGGTCAGCGGCCATTCAGTGGGCGCCGTGAATACATCCTTGTAGGCTCGGTGGCCGCTGTCCCTGCGGCCGACGCCCCTGAACGGCCGCAGCCTGCCAGGCTGCTCCGAGGAGAGTTCTATCCACGCCGGTTTTTTCCGTCATCCCGGCATGCAGAAGTGTCGGAGCCGGGTGGGGACGCGGGTCAAGGAACCCATCAGGCGACCTGGCCGAGATAGCGTTCCTTGGCTTCCCGGGCTGCCTTGGCTTCTTCCGGCGTGTAGGCGCGGCCTTGCCAGAGCATGGTGTAGGCGATTTCTTCGTTGCCGTTTTCGCACAGTTCCAGCACCTCCTTGAACAGGGGCTGGAAGGTTTCGCTTTTGTGCGAAGCTTCGTGCTGTTCAAAAGAGTTCCAGAAGGTGACGATCAGGGCTTCGCGGCCCTTGAGTTCGGTATCCACCGTTTTTCCGGCTGTGGAGCCTTCGTTGGAGATCATGCCGCTGTTGAGCGCCACGAATCCACCCACGAATCCGGTGTCGGAATGATAGGTTTTGACATTTTCGCACAGTAGCGCGACACGTTCTTCCAGGTCTTCGACCGTGTATTCGGGTTTGAGGATGACCCGGTTGATGGTGACGACGCCATCTGGCGAGAAGTTGTTGATCAAAGTATTCATTGTTGACCTCCTGCGATCATTGAATCTCAATACCTGAGTATTTTAGTCAGGTATTAAAGGTAGACAAGAACACATACTAATAATGTTGGATTATTGGTGAATTAGTTATGTTAATAATATGCGTTATGTCATCTATCGAAAAAATGAGAACCCGTTCAATAAACTGGGAGGAATTTGTGATGTAATTACCCCGTTTACAAGGTTGTTGTGAATGGATTCGCCGTCGGCGGATCGGGGCTTTCAGGGACGTGCCATTGGATCTTTTTACTCGCTTGTTTCGTTCGAAAAAGGAACTTTCCATTCTCCCTCATGAAGATTTTCGGGCTGGCTCGGACTGGCTCGGGGTCACGATCTACAACATGTTGTTGACGCTGGGCGCGGGTGCGCTGATCTGGTTGTTGCTCAATCAGATCGTCGACAGACGTTTTCTGGCGCTTTGGCTGGCGCTATTGACGGGGCTTGCGATTGTCCGTTTGTTGTATGCCGGGTATCTGAAGGTTTTCGTGCCACATGCCCGGGATGTCTCTCGTCACCGTCGTTCGCATGCTGTGCTGACGGCATTGGGCGGAGCGCTTTGGGGCAGCAGCCTGTTCATGGTGGCGCCATCGGAGTCGCTGGCGGCCCAGTCGTTGCTTTTCGTGGTGTTGCTGGGCGTGAACAGCGTGGTTTATACCTCGCATTTGCAGAATCCGGAGATGCAGCTGGTATTCGCTGTGCCGTTGTACATGATGGCGACGGCATGGAGCATTGTGTATGCGGGGGAGATTCCGATTGCGCTGGCGTTGGCGTTGCCGTTTCTGATGTTGGTCAATGTCTATCTGTACGCGGTGCGTTCGCATCAGTTGGCGGCGCCCTACCGGGAAGCAGTTCAGAATGCCTTGCTCAAGCGGCAGGTCGAGCTGGCGGAGCGGTCGCGCGATCATGAGGCGGTGCTCAAGCGCACGGCAGAGTCGGATTTGAACCGGACGATGCGGCTGTTTCTCGATGGCCCGGCGGTTGCCTACCGGTTCAAGATGGTGGATGAGCAACGCGAGATCATGTGGTTGTCGGACAATGTCTACCAGTTTGGTTACGGTTCCGACAGGTTGCTGGGTGAGCGTTGGGAGTCGCTGGTGCATCCGGATGATCTGGCAGTGATCGTGCCGGGTGCTTGCCAGTTTTCTTCACGACAGGATTTTGCCGATTGCCACAAGGAATACCGGTTGCGTTGCCAGGATGGCAGCTATCGCTGGATCTATGACTACATGGTTCCGGTGTTCAACAAGGCGGGCAATGTCCGTTTCCTCGATGGCTATTTTCTTGATGTCACCAACGCCCATCAGGTGCAGGAGGCGTTATCGAGAGAACGGGAACGTGCTCAGGTGACGTTGCAATCCATTGGCGATGCGGTGATCACCACCGATGTCGATGGCCGGGTCCAGTTCATCAACCGGCAGGCCGAAAAACTGACCGGTTGGCGTAATGAAGAGGCCAGGGGCGTGTCGCTCGAGGAGGTGTTGGCCATCCGTCTGGATGAGAATCGACACTGGATTCGTGATCCGCTGACGTTTTTTCATCAGCAACGCAAGCGCCGACACAGTGATCGGCTGGTGGTGGAACACTGTTCGCGCAACGGCGTTCATGGGCTGATCGAGTTCAATGTCTCGCCGATCAATCGCGATGGAGAACAAATCGGGTATGTCGCAGTGTTTCGTGACGTGACCGAACAGGAAGAGCTGCGCCAGGAGATCGAATTCCAGGCACGGCACGATGATCTCACCGGCATCTACAATCGTTGGGAGTTCGAGAACCGGTTCGCGGCGCTGGTCGATGAGGATGCGCCCTCTGCCAGTCAACAGCATGTGCTGATGTTTCTCGATCTCGATCAGTTCAAGCTGGTGAACGACACCTGTGGGCATCATTGTGGGGATGAATTGTTGCGTCAGTTGACGGGCCGCTTCGGCGCTTGTCTGGACAATTCAGCCATTCTGGCGCGCATTGGCGGTGACGAGTTTGGCGTACTGCTGGAAAACTGTTCCACCGAACGGGGACTCGAAATCGCCGAAGCGTTGCGAGATGCAGCCACCAGTTTCAAATTCGTCTGGCGAGAGCGCAGTTTCGATGTCGGCGTCAGTATTGGCGTAGTGCCGGTGATACCTCCAGCGGCATCGATCCATACGCTGATGCGGCTCGCGGATGTGGCCTGTTATCTGGCCAAGGAACGCGGTGGCAATTCGATTCGTCTGCATCGTGCCGGTGACCGCGAACTGGCGCAGCGGCAGCGGGAGATGAACTGGGCCACACGCTTGCGGGACTCCGTGGCAGCGGATGATTTTTCCCTGCATTATCAGGATATCGTCCCGATTGCCAGCCGTGGCCGGTCGCCAGCCGAAGCTGATCCGCGCAAGATCGAGATTCTTCTCAGGCTGCATGACGATACCGGAAAGATGCTGACGCCGGATCATTTTCTGGCGCCCGCCGAGCGCTACAATCTGATGCCCGAACTCGATCGCTGGGTGATCCGCGAAGCCTTTGCCTGGTACCAGCGAGCGGGCCACCGGGAGAATGTCGCCATGAATATCAATCTTTCAGGGTTGTCATTCGGTGCGCCGGGTTTTCTGCAATTCGTCGAAGACCAGTTGACGCAGTTCGATGTACCGCCGGAAATGGTCTGTTTCGAAGTCACCGAGACAGCTGCGATCCAGAATCTGGCCGAAGCGGAGAAATTCATGAACGCTCTGCGCAGTCTGGGCTGCCGCTTCGCGCTCGATGATTTTGGCACCGGGCTGAGTTCCTTCGAATATCTCAAAGTGCTGCCGGTCGATTACGTGAAGATCGATGGCCGTTTCGTTCGGGAAATCCTCAATGACCGCGTCGATCGGGCCATGGTCAGCGCCATCAATGATGTCGGCCACACCATGAACATTCAGACCGTTGCCGAATATGTGGAAAACGATGAGATTCTGGATGAACTGGCGCGCTTGAATATCGATTTTGCGCAGGGATACGGCATCGGCCAGCCGCAGGCGTTGGACAGCCTGTCCAGCCGTGTGCATTGAGCGAGGCATATCGCAAGCATGGCGAAATGTCTTTCAGACGATTGGGATGTCGTGCGGTACCGATGGTCTGACCAGCAGTTTGGCCCGTTCCAGCAGATTGAACCGGATCAGCAGTGCCCGTAGCCCGAGCGACAGACGGCTGATTGCGAGGTGTCCGCCAACCAGCGCCAGATTGCGTGGCGTGGGTTTGAAGAACAGGACGTGCGCCGCATCGATTCTCATGTTGGCGAAACGCTGTTTGTATTCGCCTTCGCCCTCGCCGAAATCGAGCATGTCGATTTCCGGATCCTGATGTATCGCTTCGATCACCAGAAAATCCAGCAGTGAGCCCACCGACCATTTCCGGTAAGCCGGATCATAGCCGCCATATTCCAGTGTCAACACCTTGCCGGGTGACAGATAGCCATAATTGAAAGCCACCGGTTTGTCGCCATCGAACAGCAAATAGCCGCGCGCCATGTTGCGGGCGGCGGTTTCCAGAATCAGGGCTTCGCGTCTCCCGCCCTCGGTCAATCCGCGTTTGAGTACCCGATGTTGCATGGTCTTTGCCGACACCGAGCGCGCCAGTGGCAGGAATGTCTCGATCTGTTCCAGGCCACGATATTCGCGCCAGTGAAGCTCGCCACCACAGTACGCCCGCCAGCGTCTGAGTATGCGCCGGTATTTCTTGCGGGCGTTGCGGCTCAGGGTTGTACTGAGCCAGTGGTCGAAATCGATTGCAGTCGTGGTGAGGAAATGGGGAAACTGTTTGACGACGTAGCGGTAATAGCCCTGGCCAACGCGGCTGAGCACAGGCAGCTTGCGGTCAGTCGGGCAGGTCGGCAGGCGGGCCAGCGTGGCCCGGTGGCTGCGCAGTGATTCCAGCGGCGGTTCCAGGCTGCTGCGCACATCGAGCCGGCTGATATGTTCGTGGCAGTTGATCCCCATCAGCCGGCTTTGACCGAGTGTTCGGTTCCCGATCCGGAAAGACAGACGGATTTGCTCGTACACCCATGTCATTGCATTTTTGTCGCCCAGCCAGATTGGCGCTCCCACGAAGCAATAGACGCGCGAATGCGCCGTTGGTTCAGGTGGTTTGCGCTTCCGTGGTGTTGGACATGCTGGCCAGGCGGCGGGTGAAGATGCGCGCCAGCCGGTCGACGTTGCGCGCCAGGTCGTAGTTTGCTTCGACCTGTTTGCGGCCATTCTTGCCGAGGCGTTGCCGTAGCGCCGGATCATCCATCAACCGCTCGATGGCGCTGGCCAGGCCATCGATATCGGATGGCGCGACCAACAAGCCGGTGACGCCGTCCTCGATCAGTTCCGGAATGCCGGTGATGCGAGTGGTGACGCAGGGAATCTCCATGGCCATGGCCTCCATCAGCACCACCGGGATGCCTTCGGCGAAGCTGGGAATGGCGAACAGGTCGGCGCCGGCATAGAGGTCGCGAATGCGGTCCTGATTGACCGCGCCCTCGAAGATCACCTGTGACTCGACGCCGAGTTGGCGCACCTGGCGTTCCAGCGAGGCGCGATCTTCGCCGTCGCCGACCAGCCGCAACCGCAGTGAACGGCCTTTTTCGGTCAGTTGCTGCACGGCCTGGACGAGAATGTGCTGCCCCTTGGCGGGGGTCAGCCGGCCAACGCAGATGATTTCGAACGGCGCTGGCTGGTCGCGAAAGGGGCGGGGCGCGAACACGGCAGGATCGACCCCAAGCCGTGAAACCTCGAGTTTTCGCCAGTGCTCCCAAGGCGAGAGTTTCATCAGTTGACTGCGGGCGAAATAGCTGATGCAGCAGATGAAATCGGCGGCGATCACTTTTTCGGTCAGGTGCTGGCCGGGAGCATCGTAGAATTCATCCGGGCCGTGGACGGTGATCGAGAAACCGTAGCCGAAAATGGTTTTCACATAGAGGCCGACAGTGGCGGCCTGGCTGCCCAGATGGGCATGTAAATGGCGCTGACCACGTTGCGTCATCCAGACGCCGACCATCAGCGCCTCACTGAAGTACATGAGCTGATAGAACAACGCCTTCAGATCGAATCGAGCAAACTGGAGGACTTGCCAAAAGCCTTTCAGATAACCGCCGGGGTTGGAGACCAGCGTTTTGACATGGGCCGCCACTGCGCCGCGTAGCCCGTGTGGCTTGATGTAGTAGGTGCGATCGGCTTCCGCCGCTTCGTCACGGGTCAGCCCTTCGGCGCTCCGGTCCGCGGCATTGATCGAAGCGACATCGATGTCGAACCCCAGCGCGCGCAGTTGCAGCACTTCGCGAATGATGAAGATCATCGACAGCATCGGATACTGGCTGACCAGATAGGCCATGCGGGGGCGCGAGTTTGATGTCGGTGTCGTCATGCGGGTCGTTCAGGTTCGTGAGCGGCCGGACGGAGTCGATCCATCAGCGTCATCACGGCCAGGGTGTCATCGAGTGGCATCAGCGGGCTTTCACTCAGCCCTTCGCGCAGGCAACGGCTGGCTTCGGCAATCTCGAATTGATAGCCGTGACCCGGATAGTGCGCTGTGACGGTCTTGTCACGGAGCCAATGTTTGATCGTTGGGGTGATCGTCTGCCGCAGCCGTTGCAGCGCGGGCTGGCGCAACAGCCGGCTTTTCAGTCCCGTCGCTGAGGAGGTCTGCCCGCTGCTGGCTGGTGGCGTGGCCCGTCGGATCGTGAAGCGGTCGGGACGGTAGAAAGGTTCGTGGATGGTGACGCGGGCCTGGTCGCCGGTCAGCACCGCGGTATTGGCAGTCAGGCCGGACAAGCTCGCGGAAAGGTCGGCGATGGCGCCGTTCTCATAGCGCAGCAGACAGGCGATCTGTTCGTCCACGCCGGTTTCAGCGGTAGTGACGAGCTGCTGAACCTCGACCGGCTCGCCGAGCAACAGCTGGGCCAGCGAGAGGGTGTAGACGCCACGGTCCAGCAAGGCGCCGCCGGCCAGGGCGGGATTGAAGAAACGGTTGTCGGCATCGCGCGGGGTCGGATAGCCGAAGTCTGCCCGCAACAGGCGCAGCGTGCCGAATTCGCCGCTTTCGGCTCTTGCCCGGATCTCTCGGAGCAGCGGGAAAAAGCGCATCCACATCGCTTCCATGCAGAACAGCTGTTGGCGACGGGCCGCCTCGATCACCTCGCGGGCTTGCCGGGCATCGACAGTGAACGGCTTTTCGCAGACCACCGGCTTGCCGGCGCGCAATGCGGCCAGGGCGTGCTGATGATGCAGATGATGGGGCGTGGCGATATAGACGATGTCGATATCCGGATCGGCCAGCAGTGATTCGAGGTCGGGGTGAACACGCGGAACCGAAAAACGGGCGGCAAAACGCTGCGCCGAGTCTTCGTGTCGGGCGGTCACGCCGGCAATGACGGCATCGGACACCAGCGCGAAGTCTTCGGCGACCTCATGCGCCACCGCGCCACAGCCGACGAACCCCCAGCGCACCGCCATCAGTGCGTCTCCCCGGTCGCCCATGGCATCGGCTCGATGGGTGCGCAGCGAGTGGTCATGCGGTAGGTCGAGCCTTGCTCGCGGGCGTAGTGGATGGCCAGCGCGATTTCGATGACATGCAGCGAGAATTCGGCGCCGAGCCGGCTGGGCCGGCCGGTTTCGATCGCCTCGGCCAGTTCCGCCACGCCACGTGCGAAATCCATGTTCTGCGCGCCGCGTGTGCGAATCTTGACGACTGTGTCCTGCAACAGCTTGTGGCGGCGTTTGATCGGGTTGAGAAAGGTCTTGCGCCGCAGCGTCACCATCTTGCGGCTGTAGACCGGCGAGTGGTAGTCCCAGACATCGTCGGTGTAGAGCACGCCACCGTCGCCGATGATCTTGAGGCTGTGGTCGTGAGGCGCGACGATCGAGCAGGTCAGCCGCGCCACCACGCCGTTGGCGAATTGCAGGCAGGCGACCGAGAAATCGGGTGATTCCATGGCCAGCGTTTCATCGGCGAGCTTGTCCGGAATCTGCACCGAGGCGAAGGCCGTGACCGACTCCACCGGGCCGAACCAGGCCACCAGCCAGGTCAGATCATAGCCAGCGTGCTCCAGCGTACAGCCAACCTCGAATTCGTCCTTGTATGGCCAAGGGATACCGGATTCACTGTGCCATTTCTTGTAGGGCATCAAATGGATCATGCCGTCGTCCATCTCGGCGTAGACCAGCCGGACTTTGCCAATGACCTCATCGCGCAACGCTTTCCACAGGGTTTGCGCCGTTTCGCTCAAATGGCTGCAGGGCGCTGAGCCGATCTCAAGCCCGCGTGCCGCCGCCAGTTCGGTCAGTGCCCGCGCCTGCTCGAAGTCCATCGCCAGCGGTTTTTCCGAATAGACGTGTTTGCCCGCTTCCAGTGCGGCGCGGGAGATTTCGTAATGGCTGCGGGGATTGGTGAGATTCACCACCAGTTGGACGTCCGGATCCGCCAGCAGTTCCGCCAGATCGTCGTAGCGGCGCACGCCACTGCGTTCGGCAAAGTGGTCCGCCCGCGCCCGATCGCGATCCATGACGCCAATCAGCTGCAATTCAGGGTGCAACGGCAGGGTGGCGAGATAGTAGTCTGCGACGAACCCGCAGCCTACAATGGCGATCTTCATGGCGCTACTGGAACC
>CAZTJP010000087.1:0-5348 GCA_964613895.1 uncultured Thiotrichales bacterium
GCCTCGCTACGCGACCCTGTGAGAAATCCGGGCTAGCTATTCCCGATCGGAATCCTTGACCGAATAATCGCCTTCGATGGTTCGCCCGTGGCCGGATGGCGGCGGAGGCTGCTGACCAGGAAATCCCCGCGATGACGACATCGAAAAGAACCGGAATCGGGCGCGTTTGAGCAGCCAGGCGATGATCCATTGCCGAGTGACCGGCAGCAGGCACAGAAAGCCGATGAAATCGGTGACGAATCCAGGCGTCAGCAGCAAAGCGCCGCCGAACGCGAGTGCTAGCCCTTCGACCAGTTCCTGAGCCGGAATCTTCCCCTGGGCAAGGCTTTGTTGATAACGGCGCAGGGTTGCCAGGCCCTGCTGCTTGAGCAACGCCGTACCCAGTATGGCGGTGAAGATGACGATCAGTACGGTCGGCAATGCACCGATGAGACTGCCCACCTTGATGAGCAGATAGATCTCGATCAGCGGAACGAGGATGAACAGGACAAGAATTGGCACGGCGCCTCCGCAGTCGTGACCCTGTGAGAAATGCGGGTTAGGGTCGGGACAGCCGTCAATATAACGTGGTCGGCAGTCGACTGCCAATATCTGGGAGCCGAGGGCAAAGTCGGGCCCATTTTTTGGAAAACAGCGCGATTGGTGGTACCGTGAGCGTTTCATTAAACGGTACTCACCGATGCAAATCACCAAAAACAAGGTCGCGACCGTCGACTACACCCTCAAGGATGACGAAGGCAACGTGCTGGACACTTCCAGCAACGGCGAATTCGCCTACCTGCATGGCGCCAGCAATATCATCCCCGGTCTGGAAAACGCCCTCGAAGGCAAGCAAGCCAATGACGAAGTCAGCGTTTCCATCGCACCCGCCGACGCCTATGGCGAAGTCGATCCCAATGGCATCCAGGAAATTCCGCGGGACATGTTTCCCCAAGACATGGAAATCCAGCCGGGCATGCAGTTCCATGCCCAGACACCGGATGGCAACACGCTCACCCTGACGGTTGTGGAAGTCAAGGAAAACAGCGTGGTCGCCGATGCCAACCATGCACTGGCGGGCAAGACCCTGCATTTCGATGTCAAGGTCGTGGGTGTTCGCGACGCCACCGAGGAAGAACTGGCCCACGGCCACGTACACGGGCCCGGCGGCCATCATCACCACGGCTAACCCGGATTTCTCACAGGGTCGCGTAGCGAGGCCGCCCAATGTGGCGCACTGACTCTGTCAAAGCCGCTGACGAATGAAATCCAGGATGACGCTGCGCTCATTCCGTTCGAAACAGGAGCGGAACGCCGCGCGATGGCCTCGATAGCAATGCGCCAGTTCGCCCGATCCCGTCAGCGGCCGGTATTCGACGCCGGGAATCCGGCCGAGGAAAGCCAATTCCTCCAGCGTGTTGTAGGGATCACCGGGAAAAGCGAAGACCAGTGCGTCCAGATAGGGTGATGCGCTCAGTTGCTCCGCCAGCCGACGACGAAACGCCCACCATTGGCGGTTGCGGGTTTTTCGGAACCCGGCGAACGCTGGCGAGAATGCAATCACGGCATTGACCGATTCCGGCTGTTCGGCCGCGACCATTAGCGACGCCCAACCACCCGCCGAATGGCCCACCAGAAATATCTGACGGGCTGCGAAGCCAAGCCGGTGAAACCGATCGACGGCCCGTTCGATCTCTGCGATCCGGTGGCGGATCTTCAGGTTCTCCTCGGTATCGCGCAGCTTGATCAGCCCGCCCACCTGCGAGCACAGCGCATACACCACCAGCGTTTTGCCATCGATGGTCTCACCGGCGAGGTGGTGCACCACCGATGGCATGCCGCCAGGCAGAAAGGCATTGTTGGGAAAACACGGATCGGCGTAACCCTCCGGGCGCGAGCCGTGATTGTAGATCAGCAGAATCTTATTCTGCGGGTTATCGACCGACAGCGGCTGGTTGTGTAGCTCAGGGCCTGCATCCACGAACTGGCTATTGCCAAGTGTGGCGCAACCGTGCAACAACAGCAGCGACAGGACGAAGCCGGCGCTTCTGACCAGTCGAATCACCGTCACGCGTCGGCAGCGGCCAATCCGTAGCCCACCTCGCCGGCCGTCTTGAGTTTTTCGAACTGCCATCCGGACGGCAGTTGCGGCGGGTTCCGCCGGGGAAATTCGATATAGATCCGGGATTGCGGCTTGAGGCTGTCACTGTCGCCCAGCATCGACAGCGTCGAATCCAGCAGATGGCTGTTGAAGGGTGGGTCGAGGAACAGCAGATCGAACCGATGATCAAGATGCGCCAGATAGTCGAGCGCCGAACCTTGCCAGATCGTCACCTCCTCCGCGCCCAGCCGGGCAACCTGCGTTTGCAGTTGCCGCACGGTTGCCGGATTGGATTCGACCATGACCACCATCTCCGCGCCCCGCGAAGCGGCTTCCAGCCCCAGCGCGCCGCTGCCGGAGAACAGGTCGAGGCAATGAGCGCCACGGATCGAGTCTTGCAACCAGTTGAACAGGGTTTCACGGATGCGGTCGCTGGTGGGTCGCAGCCCTTCGGCCTCGAAGAACTCGATCTTGCGGCCGCGCCATTTTCCCGCCACCAGCCGCAGCGTGGAAGGTTTGGCGGCGCGCGCCATCGCCGACTTGTCAGCCTTTCTCGCCACCCACGACCACCGTGATGAATGCGTCGGGATCGATATGGCGCCGGAACGCATCGAGCAGCGTCTTCTTGTCGATCGCTTCGATCTTGCCGTTGAACGTATCGAGATAGTCCAGTGGCAAGCCATAGAAACCGATCACCGCCAGATAGGAGACGATATCGGCATTGCTGGCGATGCGCAGCGGAAAACTGCCGGTGATATTCCGTTTGGAAGCTGTGATCTCTTCATCCGACGGTCCATTGCGCAGATAATTTCGAACCTCATCCGTGGTCAGCTTGATGGCCTCTTCCGCCTGGCTACCGCGCGTCTGCAAACCCACCACATACGGCCCGGCGCTCGCCATCGGCGAAAAATAGCTGTAGATGGAATAGACATAGCCGCGTTTCTCGCGAATTTCCTTCGACAGCCGCGAACTCAACCCATTGCCGCCGAGCGGATGATTGGCCAGATAGAGCGCAAAGTAATCCGGGTTGCCGCGTTCGATACCGACATTGCCGATCAACACATGCGCCTGCTTGGAGGGAAACGGAATATCGATCCGCCGGGCCTTGGTCACCGGCTTGGCCGGCGGGATCGGGGGCGGTTTGGGACCCGCTTTCAATCCGCCACTGACGCGCTCCGCCAGTTGCTCGGCGGCGGCTCGGTCGATGTCGCCCACCAGCGCGATCAAGCCATTGGCCGCCACATAATAGCGGCGGTAGAAATCCTTCAGCTGGCCGAGTTTCATGGCCTTGACCGATTGCTCGGTGCCCAGCGGCGGCGAACCATAGGGATGATCGCCATACAGCGCCTTGAAGAAGGCCTTGCTGGCAATCGAACCAGGCTGCGCCTTTTGCGCCTTGAGCGCGATCAGCGTCTGTTTTTTCAGGCGCTCGAAATCCTTGGCCGGGAAATCGGGCGACCAGAGGATTTTGGTGAACGTGTCCAGCGCTGGCTCGAGGTATTCATGGCCGGACAGCGAGCGCAGCGACAGCCAGGCCATGTCCCGCAGCGAACCGTTGCCGAACTGGGCGCCAACGTTTTCGAACGATTGCGCGATCTTGTCGGTATCCATGCCCGCCGCGCCTTGGGGCAACATTGCATTGGCGAGCTTGGCCAGTCCAGGGACGCCGTTGTCTCGCGCACTGCCGGCGGAAAAAGTCACCCGCAGATCGATCATCGGCAGTTTGTGCAAAGGCACGAAGTACACCGCCATGCCATTGCGGGTCTGCCAGTGTTGGATCTTCGGCCCGGACAGTTTCTTGGGCTTGGGCGCTGCCTTGGCAGCAATTTCAGCGGCCTGGCGGGCCACCTCGGCGGGCTGGCTGGCGCAGGCTTGCAGCAAGGCAACCAGCACCAGCAGTACGGAAATCTTCCACGAAATTCGTAACATATTCATTCCTTGGGCGAATGGAGTCAGAGAGGAGGCAGCCATCAGGAAGCCGGTTTGTCCTTGCTAACGGGGCCTGTGTCGATGGCGTCCGGTACCAGTTCTGCCACGGTCTTGTGGGTCGGAATGAAGTACTTGCGGGCCACTTCACGCACCTGCTCGGCGGTGACGGCGCGGATTTTCGCTTCGTATTCATCGACCAGTTGCCAGCCGACGCCCACGGTTTCCAGCATACCGAGCTGGTTCGCCATGTGACTGACCGAATCGCGCTGGAAAACCTCGCCGGCAATGACCTGCGCCTTGATGCGAGACAGCTCCTCCGGGCTGATCAACTCGGTTTTCAGGCGTTCGATCTGCTTGTCGAACGCCGCTTCGAGTTCCGCCACGGTATGCCCTTCCGCCGGATTGCCGTCGATCAGGAACAGGCTCTGGTATTTCGATGCCAGCGAATAGCCCGCGCCTGCCGCTGCCGCAATCTGCTGTTTGCGCACCAGCTCACTGCTGAAGCGCGAGCTGTCGCCGCCATCGAGAATGCTGGCCAGCACATCCAGCGCATACGGCTCCCATTTCACCTTGGCGGTGTTCAGTACCGGAACCGGATAGCCGATGATCAGATAAGGCACTTTCGCCGGAGCATGGATCCTGACGCGCCGCTCACCGCGCTGGGGCGTCTCGATGCGCGGTTTGGTGGTGGGAATCGGTGCTGCCGGGATGGGGCCGAAATACTTTTTCGCCAACGCCAGTACTTGCTCGGGTTCGACATCGCCAACCACCACCAGGGTGGCGTTGTTGGGTTGATACCAGGCGTCGTACCAGCGGTGGAGATCTTCCATCTTCAGTGAATCGAGATCGGTCTGCCAGCCGATCACCGGGCTATGGTATGGGCCGTTGAGAAACGCCAGCGCATTGAATCGCTCATAGGTCAGCGATTCCGGCTTGTCGTCGGTGCGCATGAAGCGTTCTTCCTTGACCACCTCGATTTCCTTCTTGGCTTCTTCCGGCAGCAGGTTGAGCCCGCGCATGCGGTCCGATTCGAGCTGGAAGGCGATTTCCAGCCGATCCGAACCCATGAATTCGTAATAGCCGGTGTAGTCGCGATTGGTAAAGGCGTTGTTCTGCCCGCCGTTCTCGCTGACGATGGCGGAAAAGCGGCCAGCCGGCACCTTTTTGGTGCCCTTGAACATCATGTGTTCGAGCACATGGGACAGGCCGGTGATACCGCTGTGTTCGTTGGCGGACCCAACCTTGTACCAGACCTGGGTGATGGCAACCGGTGCGCGGTGATCCGTCTGCACCAGCACCTTCATGCCGTTGTCGAGCGTGAATTCAGTGGTATTGGAAG
>CAZTJP010000087.1:5448-8307 GCA_964613895.1 uncultured Thiotrichales bacterium
GAACTGTTCGAGGAGCTGGAGACCCGGCTGCTGACCGCCGATGTCGGCGTCGAAAGTACGCTGGAAATCATCGATTCGCTGACCCGCAAGGTCAAACGCAAGGCGCTCAAGGATGCCGATGCGCTCTATGACGCGCTGGCCGAGTCGATGGAGGCGGTGCTCGAGCCTTGCAGTCAACCGCTGGAAATCGACAGCCAGCGGCAACCGTTCGTCATTCTGGTGATCGGCATCAACGGCGCGGGCAAGACCACCACCATCGGCAAGCTGGCGAAGAATTTTCAGCAAGGCGGCTACAGCGTCATGCTGGCGGCGGGTGACACCTTCCGCGCCGCTGCGGTCGAGCAGCTCAAGGTCTGGGGTGAGCGCAACGATATTCCGGTCATCGCCCAGGGCTCCGGCGCCGACAGCGCTTCGGTGATCTATGATGCGTTGCAAGCAGCCAAAGCGCGTGGCGTCGATATCCTGCTGGCGGATACCGCCGGCCGGTTGCACACCCAGGACAACCTCATGGAAGAGCTGAAGAAGGTCAAGCGCGTCATGGGCAAGCTGGACGAAAGTGCGCCGCACGAGACATTGCTGGTGCTCGATGGCGGCACCGGCCAGAATGCGCTGCGCCAGGCAGAATCGTTCCATGAATCCATCGGCGTGACCGGGCTGGCGATCACCAAGCTGGACGGCACCGCCAAAGGCGGCGTACTGTTCGCCATGGCGAAGAAACTGGGTCTGCCCATCCGCTATATCGGTGTTGGCGAAGGTATCGAGGATCTGCGGGTCTTCGATGCCCACGAATTCGTTCAGGCCCTGCTGGCGCATGACGAGGCTGCCGAAACCGCCGATGATTGAATGCCGCTATCTCGGCAAACGTTATGCCGATGGTCAGAACGCGCTGAGCGAGATCAATCTGACCATCGAGCGCGGCGAACTGGTGTTTCTCACCGGCCATTCCGGCGCCGGCAAGAGCACCCTGCTGCGCCTGATCGCGCTGATCGAACGGCCCAGCCGCGGCAGCCTCAAGGTCAACGGCTATGAGCTGGCCAAGCTGCCGGATCTGAGCATTCCCCGCTACCGGCGCAACCTCGGCATGATCTTTCAGGATCACTGCCTGCTGCCGGATCGCACCGTGTTCGACAATGTCGCCCTGCCGTTGCAGATTGCCGGCGCCGAGCCGCGTCTGATCGCCAGACGCACCCGCGCGGCGCTCGACAAGGTGGGCCTGTTGCGCAAGGAAAAAGCCTATCCGGCCACCTTGTCGGCCGGCCAGCAGCAGCGCGTCGGTATCGCCCGGGCGATCGTCAACCGACCGGCGATCCTGCTGGCGGATGAGCCGACCGGTAACCTCGATCCCAAACTCTCCGAAGAGATCATGCGCCTGTTCCTCGATTTCAATCGTGTCGGCGTCACCGTGCTGGTTGCCTCGCACGATCAGGCGCTGGTGCACCGCTTCGGCGAGCGCGTCATCGAACTCAAGCAGGGACGGTTGATGGCATGAGCCGGTACCGCACACCCCGCCAACCCATCCGTGAATGGCTGCAAGTCTGGCTGCGCCAGCATCGCGATGCAGTGCTGAAAGCGCGCGATTATTTCCGTCAATCGTGGCTGACCTCGGCGCTCACCATGATCGCCATCGCGGTCGCGCTGGCCATACCCGCCGCCGGCCTGCTCGCCATGCAAAGCGCCGGTCAGCTGTTCGATTTCGATACGCCCCGCCAGATCACCGCCTACATGAAGCTCGATGTCGATGGCCAGCGGCTGGCGGATATCGCCAAGGTGCTGACCCAGCGGCCCGATGTGGACAAGGTCGATGTCATGACCCGGCAGCAGTCACTGGATGAATTTCGCCGCCAGACCGGGCTGGATGATGCACTCGACCTGCTGCCTGACAATCCCCTGCCGGCGGTATTGCTGATCCACCCGGCCGACTCGATCCGGGACAGCGCCGCGCTCGCCGGGCTGCGCGACGAAATCCGGCAGAATCGCTCGGTCGAAGACGCCACCATCGACGCCGACTGGCTCAACAAATTGCTTGCGCTGATCGAAACTCTGCGCCGGCTTGCCTGGCTGGCCGGTATCACGCTGGCGATCAGCGTACTGCTGCTGATCCATTACAGCCTCCACAGCCAGATCATTCGGCGGCACGAGGAAATCCAGGTCGTCAAGCTGGTGGGTGGCAGTGGTGCCTACATTCGCCGGCCGTTTCTCTATTACGCTATCCTCCTCGGCGCGGGCGGTGGACTGCTGGCGCTGCTGATGCTGAAACTGGCGCTGGTGTTGCTGGCGCCGTCACTGCAAGCGCTCTCGAACCTCTATCATCTGGAATTCACCCTTTCTCTTCCGGCCATGTTCGCCATCGGCCTGGTCATTGCTGGTATCATACTCAGCATCGCCGCGGCCTTGCTGACCATCAACGCCCTGCTCCGGCGCATCGAGCCCGGCACCCATTGACCGATTGAAGACTGACGACCATGCCGACCAGAAAACGCATCGAAATCAATCACGACCGTCTCGACCAGATCGTCGCCCAATCGCGCAAATACCAGGACGAACGCGCCAAGGGCTATCGGGAACAGGCGCTCAAACTCTATCCCTGGGTCTGCGGGCGCTGCGGTCGGGAATTCAACCACAGCAACCTGCGCGAACTCACCGTTCACCACCGTGACCACGATCACGACAACAATCCACCGGATGGCAGTAACTGGGAGCTGCTCTGCCTCTATTGCCACGACAACGAACATCAGCGCTTCGAGGAATACCTGAAATCCGAAGGCATCAGCCTCAACAACGGCGACAGCGAGAAAAAAGGCGCCACCCACAACCCGTTCGCCAACCTCAAGGATCTGTTGAAGGGTTGATTATTTTCTC
>CAZTJP010000088.1:0-8247 GCA_964613895.1 uncultured Thiotrichales bacterium
CTTCTTTCTCTCGCTCATTTCTCGTTCCTCAGATTCTTGCCGGACAGCTTAAACCACTGTCCGAAATCTGGGGTCCACCATAAGATGCTACTGAGGAAAAGATCCTGATGGTCTCAGATAATCTATTCCATAATCGCAAGGCACGACAGGCGCACCATCTGGACCGCCGCAAGGGACGACAGGTCAGTCCGCTTTGAACCGTTCCTCGTGGCTGCGGCTGACCGACAGTGCCTGATCGTGGTGGCGAAGCCTGACCACCGGACGGCCGGCGAATGTTCTCTCGAAAGCTTCGATGGCCTCGACGCGAACGATGATACCGCGATGGATGCGCCAGAAACGGTCGGGGTCTAGCTGTTTTTCCAGTTGCACCAACGGCGTGCGGATCACCCACTCACCCTGAGTGGTAACCACCGTGGTGTATTTGTCAGAAGACTGAAAATAGTCAATTTCATCCACGGAAATCAAATGGGTATTGTCGTGCCGGGTCGCCTTGATCCATTGCAGATGACGCTTTTCTCCCCCCGTCTGCCCCAAGGCGGCCAACAGTTGCGTAAGCTGTTCTTCCGCGCACGCGTGCGGGGCGGCGGCAAAGCGTTGTTTCAGCCGTTCGACGGTTTTCGACAGGCGCTCTTCCGTCACCGGCTTGAGCAGATAATCCACTGCGGCCTGCTCGAAGGCCTGGGCGGCGTATTGATCGTATGCGGTAATAAAAACGATATGCGCGCACCCAGTGATCCGTTGCGCCACATCCATACCACTGATACCGGGCATTTTAATGTCAAGAAAAACAAAATCCGGACTCCATTCGCGATAGCGCGCCAACGCCTGGTCACCATTGGCGGCTTCGGCGACGATGATCAGTTCCGGCCACAATCGCGCCAATTGCTCGCGCAGATAGGCGCGCAGGTTGTTTTCGTCGTCCGCTATCATGGCAGTGGGCGATGTCATGAGCCAGGCTCCTGCCCGCGAGCAGCGGGTAGCATCAGCTGCGCGGTCACGCCACCGGTCACGTTTTCCGTCAGTTGCAAGCTGGCATCACCGCCGTACAGTGCTTGCAGGCGATGCCGTATATTGCGCAGTCCCACGCCGGTCTCGCCGTGATGGCGAATACCATCGCCGTTGTCAGACACCTGAACACGCAGCATCCGATCCCGCCACTCCACCAAGACACGAATCTCTCCTCCTTCAACGCGGTTTTCCAGCCCGTGTTGCAGCGCGTTTTCCACCAACGGCTGCACCAGCAGCGGCGGCAGAGACAGCGCCAACAGCGCTTCCGGACAGTTGATGCGATAGCGCAGGCGTTCGCCCATGCGCACCTGCTGCACATCGAGGTAGGCGGTGAGCAGGGCGATTTCATCACGCAGGGTGGCGGTTTCATTGCGCGTGCGTTGCAGGCTGACACGCAGAAAATCGCTGAGGCTTTCCAGCACACACTTGGCTTTGCCGGGATCATGCTCAATGAGACTGATGACATTGGCCAGCGCATTGAACAGAAAATGCGGCTCGATCTGCGCTTGCAGCAGGCGCAGCTGCGTTTCAGCCAGACTTTTCTCCTGCTCGCTGCGCTGGCGAGCCTCCTCTTTTAATTGCAGCGCCTGCCGCGCCATTTTCTCACGCGAATGGAAAAACCAGGCGATGGCGGTGCCAAACAATATGGCTGACAAAACCGGAATCAACAGCTTGCCATGCTGTCCATCGTACAGCATGGTAAACAACTGTGAGGGAGCCATCCCCATCAGCATGGCGCCGATTGCCACGCCGAGCACGCCACCGGCGGGAATGCCGATCACATAGCTGACAAAATCGTCCTTGGTGGCATGACGCAGGTAAATCAGCAGTTTGATCGCCGAATAGATGCTCAGGCCAATGGACAGCGAAAACACCAGATTGTGACGCCAGCCATCGCCGCCAACCAGATGCAGAAAGCCGGCGATGACCACGCAAAAAAGCAGCAGCAGTGACAGTTCCCGCCAGCAAAACAACGATGACGCCCACGCATGTCTCACATCAAAAAGCCCCTTCCCAACTGATGAACGCCTGCCACTGCCCGGGCAATAGCGCCCAGCTTGAATCGCTGTCGCCGCCGAAGTAGCGCAGCCCGGCTTCGATGCGTTGCCGATCCAGTTTGTAAACGCCGCTGGCGGTGGCGACCCAGCCCCGATCCTCTGGAGTATAGAGGATTTCCAGCGCGGGTTCGAAAGCGCCGTTTTGCCGCGAAACGCGCAGCAGCGCGTTCCACTGGCGCAGGTTATTGGCGAGAAACGCCTGCCGGTTCCAGGCGATATTGCCGAACGCGGCGCTGGCCGGGGCTTGTCCGCTGGCGAGCAAGGCACGCTGGCGCCTGGTCAGCCGGTTCAGCGCCTGCCATTGCGCATTGGTGTAGGCGGTTTCATCGTACCAGACCTCTCCCAGCAAGCCCCAGCCGCTGGCGTGGGTCCAGCTGGCGCCCGCCAGCGCCTTCAGCGCGCCGTGGCCGGGCTGCTCGATGAAGGGATTTTCGGCGCTCAATGGCGGACTCGATGACGAGGCGTCGCCAGTCAGCGTCAGGCGGTTGACGCGCTGGCTGAATTTTTCCTGCCACAAGGCCGAGGCGTGCCATTCCAGCGATTCGCCCACCACCTGGCTGAGGCCCAGGCCCAGTTGCGCGCCACTGCGGTCACTGTAGCGCGCCACCGCGTGCAGGTCGCCCCGCTCGCCGCTGTCGAAAACCTTCAACGCCAGGGATTCCTCGCGTTCCGGCGCGTTTTCCCGCCCCTTGCCGGGATTGCTCCAGACCAGGCTCACGGCGGCGGTCATGCCAAACCATTCCAGCCTGGCCTGATCGACGCCGCGCAGCGTATTCGTGTACAGTGCGCGGCGGTTTTCCTGCTGAACCACATCCAGCGGGCGGAAGCCGAAGCCCACGCCCCAACTGGTGATCTTGCGGCCGAGGCTGATGTCCTGCCCGCCGACGCGGGTATCAACATACAGCTCGTTGAAAAACGCCTCCTGTTCCGGCTGGTCGCCTCTTGCGGCCCGGTTGCGTAAGGTCGCTGTTGCGTTGACGCCCTGGTGGCGCCAGTCAATTTCCAGATTCTGCTCACTGCCCGCGGCGGGCGCGGGCAGCACGGCGTCCGGGACGCCATACAGCCCGCCGCTGTCGGCATGGCCATTGTCCACGGAGAGGCGCAGGCGGGCGCTCAGGTCGCCTGCCTGCGCTGTCGCGTTCAGGGCGATAGCCGCCAGCGCGATGGCCAGTCCTTTGCCCGCCACCATGTTACAGATCGTCCAGCGTGTTGCGCACCAGATACATCGGGTTGAAGTATTTGTCGTCGATGCTGCGCGGGGTGATGCGCTGGTATTCGATAACTGTCTTGCGCTGCAGGTGAATGGCGTCGAACAGGGTGGTCGATACCACCTGCTTGCGCCCGTCGCGCAGCGCCACATCGAAGATGGCGCGCTTGGCCAGCTTGCCAGAGCTGACATACAGATTGGCTTTGAGCGGGCGGGAATCGCCACGCGCCAGCCACAGCTCGATGCGCTGGTAGGTGACGCCCTTGCGGCTGGCCGTCAGCTCCAGCTTCAGCGCCGGCGTTTCATCCACTGTGGTTTCTTCCACCAGCCGCGCGCGGTAATCCTCGGCCCAGGTCATGGTGGCGATGTCGCCCGCGGAGGCTTCGCCCAGCAGTTTCTGCATGGCGGTAACGCGTATCGGGCGGCGGCTCTTGGGCATGACGATCCAGAACTTGTCGTCCAGCATCAGCATTTTCTGGCCACGCTCGCTGGCGTGGCGGAACAGCACCAGCGAGCGCCGCCCCGGTTTGGTAAACACCGCGTATTCGCGTTCCTTGTCCAGCTTGTCGTGCTTGTATAACAGGATGCGCGTGTTCACCTGCACCGCATCGGCGCTGAGCCGGAAACGGTCGGCGGCTTTCAGCAGCGCCTGCATGTCGGCGGCGAACGCGGGCGTCAGGTTGGCGAGAAAAACCAATGCAATGAGCAGATGTTTAAACATGGGCCAGAGCCTCCACGATGGGTTTGCGGGCGGACTTGCGCGCCACGAACCAGGCGGCGGCCAGCGACAGGGCCAGCACGCTGAACGCGGTCGCCAGATACAGCGGCGGGTGGATGTAGATCACCAGCGGATAGCCTTGCGAGCGTGCCGGGGGCGGCGGCATCTGAAAGTCCGTCAGATAGAAAAACGCCGACACGCTGGCGGCGATCATCATGCCGATGACGACGCCCGCCACACCCATGACCAGGGCTTCGAGCACGAAATTGCGCACGATTTCGCGCGGCAGCGTGCCCATGGCGCGCAGTGCGCCGATCTCGCGCGTGCGTTCCACCACGGTCATCGACAGGGTGTTGGTGACGGCGAACAGCACCATCAGCAGAATCACGGCGCCCAGCAGGCCGAAAATCCGGTTGTACAGGCTGCGCACCGCCTCGTAGTAGAACGCGGTATCGCGCCAGGTTTGTAGCGCCATTTCGGGATAGCGCTCGCCCAGCTTGGCGGCCATGGCCGACGTGTCGGCGGTGTCGTACAGATACACCGACAGACTGCTGACCTTGTCGGTCTGCAACAGCGCCTGCGCCTGCTCAATGGGGATCAGCATCAGGCGCTTATCGGTTTCCGGAACACCGGAGTTGATCACGCCCTGCACCACGACGTCCACCGCGTTGAGCGAACCTTCCACGGTATTGGACAGCAGGGTGAGGGAATCACCGGGGCGTGCGTTCAGCGCGCGGGCGAGACCCACGCCAATCATGATCTGCGGGTCCGCATCAGCCTGCTGGCGCGAACTTAGCGAGCTGCCCTCGATGATCTTCAAAAACGGCCCCTTGACCCGGAACTCGCCCTGGGCGATGCCCTTGCCGACAAACACGGTGGACTTGTCACCATTGCTGATCAGGCCGGTGAACGCCAGCGTCGGCAGTACCGCCCGCACCTTGTCATCGCGCAGCAATTGCTTGCGAAAACGCGGGTAGTCCCGCAAGCCGAATTCCATCGGCTTCTCTTCCTGCTTGTCGAAATAATCGTGGTGCGCCAGCACGATGTGGCCGTGGTCACGCGCCGCCATTTCCTTCAGCGAGTCGTAGGTGTAAAAGGCGAAGCCGCCCGCCACTAGGATGCCCGCCACGCCGACGGCGGTGATGATGACGGTTACCGCCGCGCGGCGCTGGTTGCGCCAGACATTGCGCAGCGCGAATCTAAGCCATTTCATGGGATGCCGCCGCCGTGGTTTCGTTTATCTCGCCATCGCGTATGGTGAATACGCGGTCGCAGCGCGCCGCCATGCGTTCGTCGTGGGTGGCGATGAGGAAGGTCGTGCCCTGCGCCTTGCCGAGCTGGTGCATCAGCTCGATCATCTGTGTCGCCGTCCGGGTATCGAGGTTGGCGGTGGGTTCGTCGGCGATCACCAGCCTGGGCCGGTTCACCAGCGCTCGGGCGATGGCCACGCGCTGGCGCTGTCCGCCGGACAGGTGATCGGGCCGGTGATGGGCGAACTCACCCAGCCCCACCTGCTCGATCATCTGCGCCACCCGCGCCTTGCGTTGCTTTTTGTCCATGCCCCTGAGCAGCAGCGGGTATTCCACATTCTCCCGCGCCGACAATACCGGTAGCAGGTGATAGCTCTGGAACACGAAACCCATGTGCTCGCGCCGCAGGCGGGTCAGTTGCGTGCCGTTCATCGTGCCCACATCCTGGCCGAGGAAGGCCAGCTCGCCGCCATTGGCCTGATCCAGCAGGCCGCAGATATTCAGCAGCGTGCTCTTGCCGCTGCCGGACGGCCCCTTGAGCGCGGCGAAATCGCCCGCGTCCAAGCGCAGGTTGACCTGTTTCAGCGCGGTGACTTTCGACTCGCCCATGTCGTAATGCTTGCGGATGTTCTTCAGCCGCAACACCGGGTCGGCAGGCGCACTGACCTCATTTTGCGTAAAATTCATGACGACGGCCCCGGTTACTGGAGTTCGTTCAGACGCTTGCGAACGATTTCCGCGTAATGGCTCTGGCCGGGCCGGGCGTCCAGCGCCAGCTTCAGGTATTTTAACTCCTGCGCCTTGTCCTCATCTCGCCGGGCGATGTTCGCTCCTTGCAGGTAAATGCGTTGACGCACTTCCGGCGGCGCCTTGCCGAAGGCAGGCTGTTCCAGCGTGTCCGCCAGCAAGTCCCTGGCATCCTGCAAACGATTGGAAAATGACGGTACGGCAACATAGGTGGACAGCGCCACCAGGCGGGTTTCCAGGCTAACGATCGAGCCGCGCTCTGTTTGCCCGTCATGCTCCGGGCCCAGCATGGCCAGCGCCTTGTCCACTTTGTCCAGACCACTGTCGAGGAATTTGATGCGCGTCCACGGCATCCATCGGTCACGCGCGAACAGCGTTTCGTTCGCGCCCAGATAGGCGAGAAACAGCGGATTGTCCGGATGTTCCCGCACCAGTTTCTGCAGGCCGGGATAGGATTGTTCAGCAGCATCGGCGTCGCCGCGGAGCCCCTGTTCGAACAAGGCCTGGGTTTCGGCAAAGCCTGGCGTATCGGCAAAGGCGCCCCAAGGCGCCAGCGCCATCAGCAAACCAAGCAATATAGACCGCAGAGAATAGTGGATTGATTTCATATCTCAGCTCCTGTGGATGAAAAACACAGACAGCCTAGCGGACGGCCCCGTCCTCCGCTTGGGGATGCGACGAGTCGCGCCATGTGGAGATAAATGAACTGTCAGCGGGACAAACATCGCAAAACCCTGACTAGTGGTCCATGCGGTTAATTCTGTAACGATTGTTTGGCACGACCAACAGCAGCCAGGATATGGCTTGCCGGTTTGGTCCATTTAAATGGCTTCACGCTTTCAGCGTTGTGGACCTTGATAAATCGCTCTAATTCAGCCTTCAGTTCTGGAACGCTGGTAAATGTTCCTCGGTAAAGCGCACGCCGTTCCAGTTGTGCAAACCAGCCCTCTACTGCATTCATCCAGGATGAACTGGTCGGGGTAAAATGCAGATGGATACGAGGGTGGTCAACCACCCAATCCCGAATAGCCTGGATAACTTGTGCTCGCTCAAGTTATCCAGAATGATGTGTCACTCCCTGTCTGCTCGTATGCGCCGATCCAGCAGTTTCAGGAACGAAAGAAAGGCTTAGCTGTTCGTACGATCCGCCACTTTCCCAATGACCTTTCCCGTCAGCGTATTGAATGCGGCATAGAGACTGGTTGTACCGTTTCGCTTGTAGTCGTGCGTACGGCTGCCGATCCGACTCGGATTCAGTGGCAACCCCGGCTGGGTGCGGTCCAGCGCCTGGATCTGGGTCTTCTCATCCACACTGAGCACAACAACGTTCTCTGGTGGGTTCATGTACAGACCCACTATAACGACAACCTTGTCCGCGAACTGTGGATCATTGCTGATCTTGAATGTCTACAGTCGGTGAGGCCGAAGATCTGCCGCTTTCCAGATCTGTCGAACCTGCCAGGGCGTAATGCCTGCGTACTGGGCCATCAGCTCAATACTCCAGTGTGCTGCTTCCTGGGAAACACGCTTGGTTGTCAGAAACAGCACCTTATCGACCGTTACCTTGTCGATGACCGTAGGGCGTCCACTGCGGGGGCGTTCCAGCAGCCCGTCAACACCTTCCGACTCAAAGCGATTTCGCCAGCGATGTACCGTCTTTCTCAAAGTGCGCTGCGCACTCGCAACCTCTAACGGACTCTTGCCCTCACTGAGTTACAGAATGATCTTTGCTCGCATGATTTGACCGTGAGGTAGCGTGGTCGAGCAGCACCACTCATTCAACGTCTCAACGGCATCCCGGGAAACTTCCAATGCTTTTGGTGAATGCATGACATACTATACTGCCACCGCTTATTGGTTACAGTATTTTATGCATGGACCACTAGACTGGATACTCTGTTTCTTGCCATACCCATCGTCTGGAAAGGCTCGCTGGCTCAGTACGCAGGAAGAATTCACCGGGAATCAGATGGCAAAACGCAAGTGGTGATTCACGATTATGTTGATGATGGCCTCCCCATGCTCCAGCGTATGTTCAACAAGCGCGAAAAAAGCTACAAGGCGATGTGCTATACCATCTTGTTCACGGATGAATCAAACAGCACGGAAAAGGCAAAACAACTTGAAACTGTACTGGTATAGCTAGCCTCCGGATAACTCCGGAGCGAGGCTTATTCAAGCTCTATGATACCATGACTACGCCAATCTACTCCGCATGGTATTGCCATATTTTGCGTTGCAACCCGTAGAAAATACCAT
>CAZTJP010000089.1:0-8231 GCA_964613895.1 uncultured Thiotrichales bacterium
GCCGGGGTGCGGAGGTCGGAAGAACCCCATAACGCAATAACGCAAGCCTGACCCCAGCAAGTGATGTCAACGGAGAACGGATTCGACGAAAGCCCGGCAGGCCATGTCATCGCGCAATTGTTCTTCGTCGATCATTGGAATATCCGGTTTCAACTGCCGTAAAACCCGCGCGAACTCCCCCCAACCATCACGCCCGATCAGTGTTTCACCCGTACTGTTCATCACCGGCAACCCACCCAGGCCACAACTCGGTGAACGCGCCTTGAGGATACAACCCCGAACATCTCCCCAGACATCGGCTGTAGTGCGCGCATAATCTGCCAGCGCATCCGTGACATCGACAGCAGCATCGGCCACCCCCACCACCCGAATGGTTCCTCCCCGACTGCGCAAATGCAACGGCGGACGCGGGGTCGGCAAACCAATCGCCGTTTCCGGACACAACGGCAACCACTCGAACAGCGCCCCCAACCGCCCCTCGATGAACCTATCGCGCTTGTCCCGGCCATCGTAGCGAACCGGATGCCCCAGCAGACACGCACTGATCGCCACCAGCGGTTTGGTCGATGCACTCACGCTTCCACCCGCCGATTGGCGCAGCAGGCACCGGAAATAGTAGGATGGAACAATGAAAGCATGGATCGTCCTCTGTTGCCTGTTACTGGCGACGCCCGCTCTGGCCCAAGACGCCAAACCTGTCCCCCTGTCGGTCGAGACCCCACCTGGCGAAACCTTCATGCAAATACGCCTGCTCGGCACAGTCAAAATCCCCGCACGGGATATCGACGGCCAGCATTTCCAGGAACTGTCCGGTCTTGCCTGGGATGAAGACGAAGGCCTGCTCTATGCCGTCTCCGACAAAGGCGCGCTGTTCCATCTCAAACCCCTATTTCGGGACGGGCGACTGGTGGACGTCAAACTGCTCAAAGGGTACCCACTACGCGGCAAGCACGGCAAGATCCTCAAAGGCAAGCACGATGACTCTGAAGGCATCGACATCATCGATGGCGACAACGGCAAGCACGGCGATACCCGGCTGATCATCTCGTTCGAAGTCAAACCACGAATCAAACGCTATAACCCTCGAGGTCAACGACTGGGCGATATTCGCCTGCCCGTTGCGCTGCGCGCCGTCGAAAACTACCATGCGCGCAACGACGCGCTCGAATCCGTCGCCGTGCATCCCAAATTCGGCATTCTGACCGCCCCCGAAGTCCCCCTGAAGCGAACCGACCCCTGGTTTCCAACCCTTTACAGCACCACCGGAAAACAATGGCGCCTGCCGAAACGTGCCGGCAAAAAGACCTCGATCGTCGGCATGGATACTTTCGCGGACGGCTCGCTGCTGATCCTGGAACGGGCGTACCGCTCACTGGTGGAACCCGTGGTCATCACGCTGAAACAAATCTGGCTCAATGATGATTGTGAAGGCCACAAAGCCAGGCACGCCTGCCGCGCACGAACGCTGGCGGTGCTCGATACCAGCAAGGGCTGGTCGATCGACAACTTCGAAGGGCTGACCCGTTACCGCGGCAACCGCTTTTTCATGATCTCCGACAACAACAACTTCTGGTTTCAACGTACCCTGCTGAGCTTTTTCGAGGTGCTGCCCGTGCCCGCGCTTGACGGCCCCGACCAGCCCAAATACGCTAACCCCTCACCCTGACCGCATCCGCTCATGCCCGCTTTTCTCGATACCCTGCTGGCCCGTCTTGCCCGCCCCGCGAAGGATGAATCCGTTTCGGAACACGACTTGCAACTCGCCACCACCGCATTGCTGGTCGAAGTGGGCCGGGCCGATTTCCACTGGCGGGAAGAAGAGATTCACGCCATCATCGATATTCTCAGCAAACGCTTCGACCTCGATGAAAACGAGGCCAGAGCGGTATTCGAGCAAGCCCGCGAACAAAGTGACAATGCCGTCTCGATGCATCCCGTCATCGAACTCATCAACAAACACTGCTCGCTGGAACAAAAGCGCCAGATCCTGCTGGACTGCTGGCGCATCGCCTATTCAGACAACACGCTGGATCGTTACGAAGACCACCACATCCGCAAGATCGCCGACTGGCTCTATCTCCATCATTCGGATTTCATTCAGACCAAATTGCGAGCGCACGCCGAAGCGGAGAAACGGCAAGCGAAACAGCAACGGGCACAGAGTCCCGCGGAATGAGATTCACTGCCCCCATCGCTTGAAACGTTGCTTGCAATAGGCGAGCAGGCTGTCGTAGTCGGGAAAATACCTTTTGAATCCTTCGGTCGCGGGCGCATCGTACTCGCAAAAATCATTGCTGTATTCGCGGCAGATCTGCGGCCGCTGCTCATAGATGCCACAGCGACCGTCTTCTTGCAGATGACTGCAAGGGTTGTCGATCAGCAGGAACCAGCCATCACTGTCCTGATAGACCTGTACATGGCGGTGTGAGACCTGCCACAACAGCAAATCGAAATCCGCCTTGCTGCGCGGCGTATCGATCGACTGGGTGATATAGGTACAGCATTTCGAATTGGTGCAGAAACCACACTTTGTCTCTGGTGTCAGATCGGCATCCGAATCGGGAAAAATAGGAATGGTATCGCTCATGAAATCACCACCATGATCTCATCAAGCGGGCCAGCCGGGAATCCGCAACTGCTGGCGAATCGTCACCGCCCCGCTGCGATCGGGCCGTCCGAGCAATGGCACGATATCCCGAATCTCGCGCGGCGTCGAAGGCTCGGGCGCCAACCGGATATTGGTTTTCAGCAAGCCGCTGGCCAGCAGATCGATCGTACCCTTGACCTTCAGCGGCCCCTTGTGACTCTCGAGCACACCATTGAGCTGCCCATTCTTGCCGGTGACATTCAGCACCAACTGTCCCAACGCCATGCGTGTGGGCGAACGAATTTGAGCATCGTTCCAGAGAATATCGGCATCCGCGCCTTGTACCTTGCGATCGATCAGGGACAGGGAACGGATCGTGGCGTTGATCTTGCCCGCCGGCGAAACCAACGCCGCTTGCGGCGGCAAGGGCAGTTTCGCCACTTCTGCGTCAACCAGCGTATCGGCCAGGCCCAGACTGCGATCTGGCTTGAGGGTGACATGCCCCTTGGCCTGCAAGCCTTCGCCTTGCAGCCGGAAGTCTGCATTCAAACGACCCAACAACAGCGAAACCGGATGAATCTTCCACGACACTGCACCCAACGCGAGCCGGTCATAACGGACTTGCGCTGCACGGCCGTTCCAGATGGTTCCCTGAGCGCCGTCGATGGTCAGCGGTACGGATTTGGGCAGCCACGGAAGCACCACACTGACAGGCAATGTCGCCACCAGAAACACGGTCAGCGCGACGATGAACAGCAGCAAGTATTTGATAATTTTTTTCACCTCGCGGCCCTCCCGCCCTGCGCTCCCTGACGGACGATGATCAACCGGGCATCCACCTGACCGGAGGCATCGGTGCGCCGGGCGCTGAATTGCACCACGCTGGCACCGTATTCACGCGCCAGTTTTTCGACCCAACCGATCAATTGATCGAAATCGACTTTCTTCAGTTCGACCGTGATCTTGCCGGAACCCTGCGGTTCCATCCGGGTCATCGCCTTGCGAACACCGCTGGCCTTGGCGGTGGTTTCAACGGCAGTGATCAAGGACACATTGAGTCGGGCGGGCGCGACTGCTCCACCGCTACGCCGGCGCGCCAGAATCTCGCCACTGGCATTGTTCATCCAGACCAGTTGGCGCTGCGCGCTGTCGACCTGCTTCTCCAGCCGTGACACCGAAGAAACCATGGGGTCCCAGACGGCCGTATAGAACAGCACCATCACCACGACCACCGCTGCCACGATCAGCAAATAACGCTCCCGGCTTTGCAGGCCGTTGAACCATTCCATCATAGTTTTCTGACCCGTATCTGCGCGCTGGCCTGATTGCCAGCCGAGTCGGCGGACTTGAGTTCCGCCGCAAGACCGTCGATCGATGCCAACTTCTGCTTCAGCCCATCCAGCTGACTCAGCGTCGGCGCAGTCACATCGAGGCTGAGTTCACCATTCTTGAAACCGATCTTTTCCAGTTTGATGCCCCGTTGCTGATTGAGCACCTGACTGCTCCTGGCCAGCAGTTCGAGCAGGCCACCCTGCTCGCTTTGGCCACCACCCTTGAGCGCCCGCAGTTTCTGCTCCATCTGGACGCGCGGATTGACGATCCGCCGGGCACCCGGAAATGTCCGGCGGTAGATCTGCTCGGCGCGTTTCTGCAAGGCGTTGGCCTGTTTTTCGAGTTGCTGTCGATGCAGCCAGGTCTGCCCCAGGCTGAGTACCAGCCAGATTGCCGCCAATGCCGCTGCCCAGCGCCAGGGTTTGAGCAGCTTCAGTACATCGGCCTGCTGATTGTAGCGATCCTGCAGCAGGTTCAACCCACCACGCGGCTCCCAGCCCAATGCCAACACGCGCAACGCGCCGCCGCCACAACTGTAGGCCTTGATCGGTGGAGCCGCCTGCTGATCTTTCTCCGGCCACTGAAAATCCGGCCCGTCACTGCAATTCCAGTAACGAACGATGGTCGGCGGTGGTTCATGTTCCAGCCAGCCTTCGATCATCAATGGCAGATTGTCCCGTTCGCAGACGAAGCCCCGTACCGGCCCGGTTCGCACCAGCGCCCGGTTGCCATCGATGAGGATGCTCCATTCGTCTTCGTGCCAGGGCAAGGTCAGCACATCCGGCACGATCACCCGGGGCATGACGCCAAGCTCCGCAAGCTCGACGGTCCATTCGTTCATCAGGCTGTTGTCCACCACCACGACGCCCCGCACATCACCTTGCGCCGGGCCCAGTGCAAAATGCAGCTCATCGACATCGGAGGCCAATTGTTCTTCCAGCGCGAATGGTACCGCCTTGCGCAGCTTGGCCATCTGGCGGATGGGTAACTCGACCTGGGTGATCAGCACCTGTTCACCGGGCACCAGCAGCACGGCCGGCTTGCCGGCGCACTGGCGCAGCGCTTCGCCCAGTTCACCACGCGAGACCGTGCCCGGCTCCTCACCCGGCGTATAGTCGAGCCATTGAGCCTGTCCCGTATCGGTGGCATCGAGCTTGATGAGCTGGTATTTCATGGGTAATCCGTTATTCCGTTCCGTAGGAGCGGGCGACAATGGTCATTTTTCCGCCTTTTTCGCGATGGATGATACTGTAGCTGCGCATGACGGCCCGGCCAATCTTCGCCGTCGCCTCCAACAGAAAGTAATCGGACTCAGTGCCGAGTCCCTGAATGGGTTTGCCCGATTTTACCCCCAGCTCGGCCGGGGTGGGCAGTTTTTTGTAAGGCCGGCCGTCGATCACCTTTTGGACATTGCGCACGCCCAGCGCAGTCAACACCGGGGCCGATGCGGTATTGATGTTCACCGGAGTCACCATATTGCGCAATGCCGGATCCTTGTGAATGACATTGAGCAGCCGCACGGGCTTGCCATCTTCCTCGTACCGGGTCAGCGACTCGATTTCCTCCGGCTTCATCTCGCGGATGAGCGACAACTCGGAGAGACTTTCCATCTGCGTGTTCGCTGTCCGGTACGGCGGGTCGAGGCCAATGTAGTAATCGTCCTCGGCGCCATTGGGACCATGTTGCAGACTGTCCGTATCCAGCCAGTCTATCAACGCATCGATATGCTTGACATCGACTTTCTGCGCCCGGAACAGGTTTTCGAGCCAACCACGAACGGTGGCATTGACCTTGCCTTTGGCGCCGACCAGATCGTTGAGATTGATGCCCGCCTGCAAGTCGGTGATGCGCCCGGAGACGACCCCGCCCTCCACCGGCAGCGTTCGTTCCTGGCCCAGCAGCAGGTCGAGCTTGTTGTGCTGGATGGCCTGCTGTAACAGGATCCGGGCGAATGCCTCGACGCCGAGCAGGTACTGCCAGGCCTGGTCGCGCATATAGAGGTTGCCGCTACGGCGCAGGCTGAGTTGCATCGAACTCATCAGTGTCGCTGCCGCGGTGGCAGCCAACGCCACCACCAACAAGGCGCTGATCAGCGCTACACCGAGCGACCGGCGGGCGCCGGCGCGGGGCGAGTGGGGCATTGTGGCTGGACTATTCAAGGGCAAACAGCCGGGTGATGACACCCCAGCGCTCCGTTTCCAGTTTCATTTCGATTGCCTTGGGCAGCCCTGCCGGCTTGCCGGGCTCGGCGGTTAGCGGCGGCCAGGCTTGTTGCCAGGCATTGCGCTTGTCCATGTAACGGAAAGTCAACGATTTGACATGCTCGAGCAATGGCAAGGCGACTTTCCGCGGATTGGGTCCCCGATCCAGTGCGCGCCAGTATTCACGCACCAGTGTGTTCTCATCGAGCCGGTAGGCCACCCGCTGCAGGGTGCTACGACGGTTGCCCGCCGGGTTGCGCCAACCTCGCCGGGTAAAGGTCATGATCTGCTCATAGGCGGAGCCACTTTTCAGAGCCGGTTGGGGTTGACCGAACTCATCCCGGACCGGTCGGTCGGCAATCTGGATCATATCCTGCTGGATCAGGCTCACGGCCATTTGCAACGACTGCAACGCCTGGTTGGCCTCGCGCGTTCGCTGGCTGACTTTCAGAACGCTCGACAGGCCACCATAGGCAATGACCGAGACGACGGCGAATATGGCGACAGCGATCAGCACTTCGAGCAAGGTGAAGCCCCGCGGGCCGGCGGTCGGCCGACCTTGCGGAAAGGAGGCTGACTGATGCCTGATCCGGTTCATGGTCTGGCAAAGTAGCCGGTGACGACATCGATGCTGGTGTCTTTCGGATCGCCAGGTCGTCGCACGCGGACATCGACACGCCGCATGCGCTTTTCAGGCGTTTCCTGCACTTTTGCTTCCCAGCGCCATTCCCGGCCAACCATGGTGGATTTCCCTTCCTTGATTCCCAGTTCGGGGAAGATGCCGGAGAGTCGGATTTCCTCCATTTTGTTCATGGCGACCCAATGTGCAAAGGTTTTCTCCTGCAGTTGCGCGGTATTACGCGCCGCCGAACCACTGGCGCCGATCAGCGCGCTCAATGCCAGCGCCAATACCGCCAGTGCGATCAGTACCTCGACCAGTGAAAAACCGCGTTCACCTGTCATTGGGTCGGCTCTGGCTGACGGCCAAGCGCATCGAAACTGAGCGTCACCGGCTCCGAATCGACCGAATCACCGTGGAAATGGATCGTGAAAGGTGTCATTTCGCCACTGGAATACAGGAACACCTGGGGCTTGTCTTTGGGCAACGACGGTTTCAGTTCTACCAGTTGATCCTCGACTGTCAACTGGATCCGCAAGGGTTGCGGCAGAGATCGCGGCCGCAGCACGCGATCGTTCTCGACCGGCGTCCACAGATCGCCTTTGTCATTGGGCGAATAGAAGGCATAGCCCGTGTCGCTGAAACCCAGCCCGTAGTCACGGTTGTCGAGTATGGCTTCGTCTCGCGCCAGTCGAACCAGTGCCGCCAACCGCGCCGCCTCGGTTGTGGCGGCCTTGTGACCACGGCCACCAAACTGCAGCACGGCGAAGCTGGCCATGATGCCGATGATGACCAATACAACCAGGATCTCGAGCAGGGTGAACCCCTGTGACCCGAGGTGCGACGGTTTCAGATCGTTGGCCACGATGAACCGTGAACAAGCGTTGCCGCGAGAGCGGTGCAGCGACAACGAGTGCCTGTTGGCGACGGGCTACTTGTCAACGTCCCAGTTGCCGATATCTGCAGCCAGACCTTCACCTCCAAGTTGCCCATCCGCGCCCAGAGAAAAGATGTCGACTTCTCCATGCTCGCCTGGATTCAGGTACTGGTAGTCATGACCCCAGGGGTCCTTTTCCAGGCGTTTGATATAGCCGCCCGGTTTCCAGTTCCGTGGCTCCGGCTCTCCGGAGGGTTTGCTGACCAGCGCCTGTAAACCCTGATCCGTGGACGGGTACTGGAAATTGTCCAGCCGGTAAAGATCGAGTGCGGCTTCCAGTGCCTTGATATCGCTTTTCACCTTGCTGATCTGGGCGTCATCCACCCGGCCCACGATCTTGGGCACGACAACAGCGGCGAGAATGGCGATGATGGCGACCACAATCAGGATCTCCAGCAAGGTGAAACCGCCCTGACCGGAGGCGCGATGCGAAAGTCTTTTCACGAAACAGGCTCCTTTTGATGATTGACACAAGCCGCTGATTATATGAAATAATCGGGCAATGAGGCGCTGAGACTAAGGGATTTTCCCCGTCGTTTCCGCGCATTCTATCAC
>CAZTJP010000090.1:0-8151 GCA_964613895.1 uncultured Thiotrichales bacterium
GTGAGAAATCCGGGCTAGCCGAATTTCTCACCAACGACGATCCCGCAGGCTTTTCAACGTTTTTTCCTTGTTCGCTCTTCAAGCATAGTAGATATGGACGGGTTTGCCGGAATTCAATGCCAGACCATCGCTCGAAGGCGGCTTATCTCTCTTGCTCCAGCAGGGTCTTGAGTTCGTTTTTCTCGTCCGTATCCAGCTGGCGGTTGGCCGACGCATGCAGCAATTCATTGAGCCGCTGGCGGTTGGCCTGCGCGAGCAACTGGCGTAGCGCATCATCGAACAGGCTGTGCCAACCGTCCGTTTCAACGCCCGGCGGCGCCCACAGGATCAGTTGGTGGAGGCTGCGTTCGTGTTCGGTGTCGCGGTAGCGTTCCAGCAGTTTTGCCGGTGTCGGGTTGGCATCGGCCATGGCCCGGGTGGCCAGATCCATCAGTAGTTCGCCGCCAGGCAGGGTTTGAATTCGTGCCAGTTGGTCTTGTTCCAGCCGGTCGGCCATTTCAGGATGCTGCAACAAGGTGGCGATTGCCACGCGCATCGGCGTCATTTGCACCGTTCGTTGACGAGGCGCGTGTCTGGAAGGTGGTTTTGGCCCACGGTTGCCGGATGCGGGTCGGGTGTGTGTCAGGTCGGCAAGGGCGTTGTCCAGTTGCCGGCGCAATTGGGGGGCGGCGAGTGTTTTCAGCAGGGCGCTGGCTTCCAGATTGATATTGGCCCGACCTTCGAGGGTCGCGGGATTGTGTTTTTCCTTGAGCGTTTCGAGCAGATAGGTGGACAGGGTTCTTGCCTGGGCGACGGCCTCGAGGAAGGCTGCCTTGCCTTCGCGGCGGACGAAGGAATCGGGGTCGTCTTTCTCCGGCAGAAACAGGAAGCGCAGCGTCTGGCCATCGCGAATCACCGGCAAGGCGCGCTCAAGGGCGCGCCAGGCGGCTTTTCGTCCGGCGCGGTCGCCGTCGAAGCAGAACACCAGTTGGTTGACGCCGCCGCGCAGCATCATGCGGATGTGCTCGGCGGTGGTCGCTGTGCCCAGCGTTGCCACGGCGTTGTGGATACCCGCTTGTGCCAGCGCCACGACGTCCATGTAGCCTTCGACGATAATATAGTGGTCCAGCCGGGCGTTTGCCTGACGCGCCTGGTAGAGGCCGAACAGGGTGCTGGATTTGTTGAAGACTGGCGTCTCGGGTGAATTGAGGTATTTGGGTTCGCCGCTGTCCAGCACCCGGCCACCGAAAGCACAGATGCGCCCCCGCTGATCGACGATGGGAAACATGATCCGGTTGCGGAACTTGTCGTAGATCCGCCCATTGTCGTTGCGGCTCAACAGGCCGGCTTCGAGTAACAGCGAGGAAGGGAACCGTTGGGACAGTTCCTGCTGGAGCGCATCCCAGTTGTCCGGCGCGAACCCTAGCCGAAAGTCACGGCTGATTTCGCCACTCAGGCCGCGGCCTTTCAGGTACTCGATCGCAGCGGGCGAGGTGCGCAGCTGGTGCTGGTAATATTTCGCCGCGGCCGCCAGCGCCTGATAGAGTGGCTGATGATCCGCCTGTGGGCGCTGCCGCGTTCCACCTTCGCGAGGCACGTCGAGCCCAAGACTTTCAGCCAGTGCTTCGATCGCTTCCACAAAACTCAGATTCTCGTATTCCATCAGGAAGCCCAGAGCACTGCCGTGCGCGCCACAGCCGAAGCAGTGGTAGAACTGTTTTTGCGGGCTGACGGTGAATGAAGGCGTTTTTTCGGTGTGAAACGGGCAACAGGCGGTGAATTCGCGACCCTGGCGCTTGAGCGGCACGCGCTGCTCGATTACCTGAACGATGTCGGTCTTATCCAGCAGGCTGTCGATGAAGTCCTGGGGGATGCGGCCACCCATGATGGTCAGGCGAGCAACTGGCGCAGTGCTTCCGGAGGATAGTCGGCGGTGACGATGGCGTCACCGATGGCTTTGAGCAGCACCAGTCGGATGTCACCGTTCTGGACTTTCTTATCGACCGCCATCAGCTCCATGAACCGCTCGGCAGTCATGTCGTCCGGGGGCGCAACGGGCAGATTGGCTTGTGCGATCAGCGCCCGGGTTCGCATCAGATCATCGTCGCCAAGCCACCCCATGTCCCGGGACAGGGTTGCTGCCATGACCATGCCGGCGCCAACGGCTTCACCGTGTAGCCAGGTGCCATAACCCTCTGCGGTCTCGATGGCGTGGCCGAAGGTGTGACCCAGATTCAGCAGTGCCCGGCGGCCTCTTTCCCGCTCATCATCGGCGACGACTTCGGCCTTGATCTGACAGGAACGAAAGATGGCCTGTTCCAGCGCCTGTTTGTCGCGCGCCTTGAGTCGCTCCAGGTTGTGCTCCAGCCAGCGGAAAAATTCGGCATCGACGATCAGGCCGTATTTGATCACCTCTGCCAGACCCGCGCTCAACTGCCGGTCGTCGAGGGTGTCGAGTGTATCGGTATCGATGATCACGCAGCGCGGTTGATGGAAGGCGCCGATCATATTCTTGCCCATGGGGTGATTGACGCCGGTCTTGCCGCCGACGGAAGAATCCACCTGGGCCAGCAGCGTGGTGGGAATCTGGATGAAATCGACACCCCGTTGATAGGTCGCGGCCGCGAAACCACACATGTCACCCACCACGCCGCCACCGAGCGCGATCAGGCAGACATCGCGGCCAAAGCGGTTTTCCAGCAGGCTGGTGAAGATCTGGTTGAGAATGGCGAGCGTCTTGTACTCTTCGCCATCCGGCAGGATGCAGGTGGCCCAGCGGATATCATTGTCTTCGAGATGCTGAACGACCGGATCGAGATAGAGCGGCGCGACCGTTTCGTTGGAAACGACCAACGCTGTGCGATGGGCGATGTGCCGGACCAATGGTTCGGCGTTGGTCAAGAGTCCGGAGCCGATTTGGATCGGATAACTGCGTTCGCCCAGATCGAGATTGAGTGTTGCCATAACGGATGTCAGCGGGTTGAAGGAAGGCCGGTAAACGAGCGCTGTTGCTCGAACTCTGCGAGAATCTTGCGCTTGATGCCATGAATATTGCCTTGATTGGTATCGATGCGGATATCGGCAAGCGCTTCGTAGAGCGGTGTGCGTTCGCGGGCCAGTTGACGCAGTTTTTTGCCTGGATCATCCACCTGGAGCAAGGGCCGGGAGGAGTCCCGGGCGGTGCGTTTGAGCTGTTGTTCGACAGAGACTTCCAGATAGACCACGCAACCACGTGCGGCCAGGCATTTGCGGTTGAACGGACTGAGTATCGCACCACCGCCCGTCGCCAGTACGATACGGGGTTGCCGGGTCAGATGGTCGATGACCTGCTCCTCGCGGCGCCGGAAGCCGGGCTCCCCTTCGTAGTAGAAAATGGTCGGGATATCGACGCCCGTCAGTTCCTCGATGACACGATCGCTATCGACGAACTGGTATCCCAGTGAGGCGGCCACCAGCTTTCCCAGCGAGGTTTTGCCTGCGCCCATCGGGCCAATGAGAAACAAACGGTCCAGCATGGAAAGTCCGGCAGTGAGGTTTCCGAGATGGACCTATTCTACGCATTGTCATTGCAATTAGACAGGCGCGCTACAGCCTTCAGGGCAGATCAAGGTCGGCGTCGATGATCTTGGGAGTCACGAAGATCAACAGCTCGGATTTGTCATTGCGGTTGATGTCGTGACGGAACAGCTTGCCGACCAGGGGCAGATCTCCAAAGAAGGGAATGGAAGCCTTGTTCTTGGCCCGGGTCTCTTCGAAGATGCCGCCCAGCACGATGGTTTGTCCGTTTCGGACCAGAACCTGGGTTTCGACCTCGCGCGTATCGATGCTGGGTACACCGTTGAAGATGGCCCCGACACTGTCACGACTGACCACCAGTTCAAGGTTGATGCGGTTGTCCTTGGTAATGTGTGGAACCACTTCGAGGCTCAGCACGGCCTTCTTGAAAGCGGTATTGGTGGCGCCGCTGGAAGTGGCCTCCTGGTAAGGGATCTCCACACCCTGTTCGATGCGCGCCTTGCGCTTGTTGGAGGTGATGATGCGTGGGTTGGCGATGATCTCTGCCTGATCCTCGACCTGGGCGGCTGACAGCTCCAGATCGAGCTGGGCGCCGAGCGGAATCTTGGTGAGTTTGAGTCCAACGGTGCCGGCCGGGTTGTTGGCGCCGAGGCTGACATCGAAGTCACCGCCCAGAGTGCCCGAGGCGTTGGCGCTTTGATTGCCGCCGGAGAATGCCACTCCCAGTTCATGGGTGAACTTGTCGCTGGCGGTGACGATCCGGGTCTCGATCATCACCTGTTTGACGGACACGTCCAGCTTGGTGATCAGCGCGCGGATCTCATCGAGTTTGGAAGGTGTATCCTGCACCAGCAGGCTGTTGGTGCGTTTGTCGATGGTGACCGAACCGCGATCGGAGAGGATCGAATTCTTGCCGCTGCCGGATTTGAGCAAATGGGCCATTTCAGTGGCATCGGCGTAGTTGAGCGTGATGATTTCCGTTTTCAGCGGAACGCGCTCTTGTACATCGACCGTGGCCTGAAGCTCTTCCTTTTCATGGCGACGGATGTTCTCTGCCTTGTCGATGTACAGCACGTTGCCCTGTTGGCGTTTGTCGAGGCCCTGGGTTCTGAGGATGATCGCCAGCGCCTGATCCCAGGGTACATCCTTGAGACGCAGCGTGATTTCACCCCGCACCTGGTCGCTGACGACGATGTTCAGACCGGTGAAGTCAGCGATCAGTTGGAGCACTGAGCGTACTTCGATCGACTGGAAGTTCAGTGACAGGCGTTCGCCGGAATAGGTCACCTCTTTTTTCTTGTGGGTTGCCAGCGCGTTTTTCTTGACCGGGCGGACTTCCACGGTATAGGTATTGCCGGACTGGTATGCAATCTGGCTGAACTCACCCGTTGCCGAGATGATGATGGTGGCCTGGCTGCCGGATGATTTGGCGTCGATGGTGGTGACGGGCGTGGCAAAATCGGTGACATCCATGCGCCGTTGCAGGCCGGGCGCCAAGCCCGCACCTTTGAGTTTGACCACGATCTTCGAGCCCTGTTCCTCGATATCGACAGGAATTCGGGTATCCGACAGGGTGATCAGCACCCGGCCAGCGCCACCAGCGCCGCGGCGGAAATCGATATTGGTGATGCTGTAGCCGGTCAGGTCGGTTGTACGGCTGTCAGCATAGGCAGCGTGTGTCGGCGCCGGGGTATAGGGTGCCTGGTTGCCATTGGTGACTTCCACGGCTGGCACCACGGCCGGCGGCGATTTAGGGGTGAGTTTGAGAACGAGTGTGTTGCCATCGGCAAAAGTCTGGTAGTCCATCATCTGCGCGAGATTGACCACGATGCGAGTGCGATCGCGGGCCTGGGCCGCATTGACACTGCGGGCAACACCGGAACCAAACTGAAAATAGCGCCGCTGCAACTGGCTCTGGGTGGCCGGGAAGTCCAGCGTGATCCGGGCGGGATTGGTGATTGCAAAGCTCTTTGGAGCGGGTGCCGGGCCATCGAAGGTCAGGCGCAGTTCGGCGCCATCTCCGGGCGCCGGATTGTATTCCAGGGACTTGAGTACATGCGCGGCTGCCAACGCGCCCTGTACTGGCAGCATGATCAATGCCAGCAAAAGTACCATGGCAAGCAAGGGCATCCCCCGCCTCGGGTAACGGAACAAGGTAAAATCCATTTCGGTTTTCATCCAGCTTTTCAGGTTCATATTATTTTCCCCTGGCTTTTCTAAGGGGTTTTCAGCGCAATCGATGCGGCGCGTTTGAGGTAGCCCCCGTATCCGTCGGGAGCGATCTCGGTCAGTTTGACAGAATTCTCGGTTATTTGCGTAATCTTGCCATGGTTCTGGCCCAGATAGTTACCAACCCGGACCCGCTGAATGGTGCCTTCCGGCGTGCGAATCAGCGCCCAGCGCTGGCCGCCCTGCTGCATGGTGCCGACCATCTTCAATGAATCCAGTGGAAAACTCTCCAGATACTCTTTCGGCCGGTTACGGTCGATATGGACCGTACTGACAGTTTTGCGTTCAGGTGCCAGCTTGGCTGCGATGACGCTGTCATCGAACGGATCCCGCCTGTGGTTCGGATAGTTGAATGGCTGGTAAGCGATGATGTCCGGAATCGGCGGAATATCCCTCGCGGGTTTGGCCTTGACCGCCTTGATGTAGTCTTCCAGGTCGGAATTGTTCTGCTGACAGCCACTGAGCAGGGCCAGAAACAGCAGGCCCAGCAGCGACAAGAGGGGTGATGGGTGTCTGGGCTTCATCGTTTCTTGCCCCCCTGTTTCTTGTCTTCCTGATCCGCCAGATAGCGATAGGTCTTTGCCGTCACGGTCATCGTCAGTTTGCCGTTCCTGGCCGGCGCGATTTTGATATTGTGCAGAGTGACGATTCTCGGCAGGGCGGCGATGCCGCTGGAAAACTGTGCCATCTGATGGTAGTTGCCGGTCACCTTGATCTGGATCGGTTTTTCCGCATAGAAACCCTTGTCGATCTCGTCTTGAGGCTTGAAGAGGTCGATTTTCAAACCGCTGGCCAGCCCCGTCTGCGAAACATCCAGAATGACGCCTGGAATCTCCGTATCGCTCGGTAGTTGGCGCAGCATCGAGCCAAACTCTTCCTTGATCTCCTGTAGTTGCTGCTTGTAGACACCGAGATTGGCGGCCTTCTTGTATTTGTCGTCGAAACTCTTGCGCAGCGACATTTCCTGTTCTTCCAGCCGATGCAGTTCCTCCAGCTGGGTGCGTGTGTGCAGGTAATAGCCCGCTACCAGCACCGTGAGTAACAGCAGGCCGGCAAGCACCGCCTTGACGGCGACTGGCGCATTGCCCAGTTTGGACAGGTCGGAGATGTCGATGTTTTTCAGTTCATCAAGCGTCATGGTCATCTCCCTCGTTCGGTGTTTCGATCTCGACTTCCAGAGCGAAAGAGCGAACAGCCGTGCGGGACTTTTTGTCGCGCTTCCTGGACTGGATGACTGACAGCTTGGGGTTCTTCAGCCAGGGTGAAGCTTCGAGGTTGCGCATGTAGTTGGAGACGCGGGCGTCCGATTCGGCTTTGCCGCTGATGCTGAGTTTGTTGCCATTTTGCGAGATTTGCGTCAGATACAGCCCGTCCGGCAAGGTGGTGACCAGTTCGTCGAACAGATGAACGATTGCCGGGCGGCTGCGTTGCAGGCGCTGAATGATCTCCATCCGGTCGAGAAATGCCTGTTTGGCCTTGTCCAGGTCCCGGATCTCGCCGATCTGACGGTTGACCACCGCAATTTCCTGGTTCAGCCGGTTGAGTCGCATTTCCTGATTGTCGATCAGGCCGTTGATATACAGATGCGCGGCCACCAGCAAGCCGATACCGGCAACGGCCGTGAGCCCCAACATGGAAAGGAACTGGCGTTGCTGTTCCTTGCGGCGAATCTCGCGCCAGGGAAGAAGGTTGATATGAGCCATCAGTCGAATGCCCTCAATGCCAGGCCAACCGCGATCAGCAATGCCGGTGCGTCGTTGCCGAGCCGCTGCTGATTGATATGCGAGGCGAAACTCATGCGGCTGAACGGGTTGGCGATGATCGTGGGCGTCTGGGTCTGGTGCTCTACCAGTTCATCGACGCCGGGAATCGAGGCGCAACCGCCGCCGAGTATGATCTGGTCGACCTCGGTATGCTGACTCGAGGCAAAGAAGAACTGCAACAGACGGTGGGTCTGCTGGGCCAGCGTGTCCTTGAAGTTATTGAGGATTTCCGGCACGTAGTTGTCTGGCAGTCCGCCTTCCTTCTTGGCCAGGCCGGCTTCGGCATACGAGAGTCCATAGCGACGCATGATCTCTTCGGTGAGCTGACGGCCACCGAACGGTTGTTCGCGGGTATAGATCAGACGACCGTTGTGGATGACCGAGATGCTGGTCATGGTGGCGCCGATGTCGAATACGGCTACGGTGTGGTCTTCACCGGTCTGTTGTTCGTCGATCAGTGTCGTGGTGGCGCCCTCGGTGGCGTAGGATTCGATATCGACGATCACGGGTTCCAGGCCCGCCGATTCAGCGATGGAGCAGCGGGTTTCGACGATTTCGGTTCTCGAGGCGGCCAGTAATACGTCGACCGTATTGGGCATGATGTCCGATGTGCCCATGATTTCGAAGTCCAGATTGACCTCATCGAGCGAATAGGGAATGTATT
>CAZTJP010000091.1:0-2451 GCA_964613895.1 uncultured Thiotrichales bacterium
GGCTGCTCCAGAACTGTTCCATAATCCGTTATGGAACAGTTACTTGCAGCCAATACATATCACCCCGAATTTCTCACCTGGTCGCGTAGCGCACCGCATGGGGCGGTCGCAGTCGTGACCGGGTGAGAAATTCGGGTTAATCCCTCGAACCCATAGGCGGCATGAGGCTCTCAAGCCACATGAATCCGCAATCGTTACTGCACGGCAATTCCCGTTTTCCAAAGGGCAGGCTGTGGCTGCTGGCCGTAGCTGCCACTATCGTGCTGCTGGGCCTGATGCGCATCAGCGTCAGCAAGGAAAACCGCCTCATGGCGCCATCCGGCTGGTCGGAGCCGATTGCCGATCTGCTCACCAGCCAGATCAACGTCGGCGCCGACGACACGGTCAGTCTCTCGGTGCGTGATGCACCCATCGATGACGTGCTCGATGAAATCGCTCGCCAGGCGCATGCGGATTTGTTTCGTGTCGGCTCGTTTCCCGAGCGCCTCAGCCTGCGGATCGAACGCCAGCCGCTGCAAGCTGCGCTGATGACCGTGCTCAAGGATCACAATTATCTGCTGTATACCCGAACCCACGGCCAGATCGGTTGCCAGCGCACGCCGGATCGTTTCTGGATCTATTCGCTGGAAACCGGCGACTCGGACACCCGCCCGCAACCAAACGAGGCGGCCAGCGTTTGCGCACCGGCACCGGTGGCTGACGGCATTCCGGCCGTGACGGGCGGGGCAGGGGTAAATACACCACGGGACTTTCCCATGCTGGCCGTGTCGTTGACGCTCAAGGTGCCCGAAGTCCGAGAAGCGATGGTCGATGCGCTGACCGAAATGAACAGCCTGGCCGCCATTCGCGCCCTCGGCGAAATGGTGCATGACAAGAACGAGGACATCAGTGATGAAGCGATCAGCGCACTGGCCGAAATCGATACCGAAGCCGCGGCGGAAGCTTTGGCGACCGGACTCGAGGCAGGTGACACGGCATTGCGTCTGCGTGTGGTCGAGGCACTCGGCGACATGCGCAGCGAGGCTGCGCAGCGGGCATTGCGGCAGGCTGCCGACGACGCCAACGAACAGGTGCGCCAGGCGGCGAGTGACTACCTCGACGACAGTGGGGAAGCGCCATGAAAATGAAGGGTTGCCAACGGTCGAAACATCGCTGGTTGACGCCGACATCACGGTCCTGTGGCTCTGCAGGCGGTCATGGTTGGCGTGCCATGGCACGGAACTCGATACTGGGCATACTGATGACGCTGCTCACTGCCGTGGCCCACGGCGCTGACGGTGCTGATTCAGCCATCTCGTTGGCGAAAGCAATCGAACAACTGAAACAGTCGCCGCGTGGTCCATTCAGCCGGGTCCGCTGGTTCTGCAAGGATGGCAGCGTACTCAAACCAGCGCCTTACGCCTGCCGCGCCCATGGTGGCGGTATCCAGCACGGCCAGTTGAATCGCACTGCCCGGCAACTGCGCCGGCAAGGGTATTTTCTCGCCAATGTGCTGGCCGACTACACCCGGCCTGGCGCCAAACACCGCGTTCCCAGCCGCCGCGAGTTGACCGAGTTGCTGCTGGAACGCTGGTTGATCGAAGCCGATGATGGCTGGATCTTCCGTCACGCACTGAACCACCGTGGCATGCTGCAGCGCGATGACGAAGTACGTGGCGCAACACAGTTGTTCGATCGGTTGAGTCGGCGGATTCGCGGCAACGATCAGGATTTTCTGCTGTTACGCGAAACCTGGCGATTGTTGCCACAGGCAGGCGCTGCCGATGTCCTTTGGGAAGTACGCCAGCGGGCCACACGGCTGGCCGAGCAGGATTCCGGTTTCGCCAGCTTGCGCGCCCGCCTGCACAATGCGCCTTCGCCGGCCGATGCGGAGCGGGTATTCGATTATGCCGTGCGCCGCGCGCCGCGCGACCTGGAACGGGACTACGCCGCGCTGGGCCGCGCTGTCGCACAGTTGTTCGCGCCCGCGCCGATGAACGAACTGCTCCAGCGCATGGCGGCGGGCGCCGACGACAAGGCCTTGCGCGACAACCTGCGCAAGAGCGCAAAACTGTTCGAGACCACCACCGATCCGGCTGTCAGACTGCGCGAGTCTGCTCGTCTGCTGGCGGTATTGCGCAACCATTGGCCCCGACTCCATCGGGCCGAATCCCGAAGACAGTTGTTGAGCCTGTCACTGGCGCTGGAGCAACAGGCCTTTGCCGCCGCCAATGCCCTGCTGGATGAGCATCCCGCATCCACCCGCTCGGCCGCATTGGCGCGGTTGCGTCAACTCGGCTGGGCGGTATATGGCAGCGGGTTCTGGTCCCGGCGGGAATGGTTGGCGCTGGAAGCCAGTCTCGATCGGTTGACGGCCGCCAACAAGATCCCCTTGAGTGATTATTATCACGAACTGCGTTATCTCACGCGCGGTTCGGGCTGGAGCCAGCGCTGGATGCTGTTCCACTTCGG
>CAZTJP010000091.1:2551-8128 GCA_964613895.1 uncultured Thiotrichales bacterium
CTGGACCCGAACGGCATCTATCTGCTGCCCGAAACCACCGCCCGTTTGTCGCCGGTTGCCGGCATACTCACCCAGGGCGAAGGCAATGCACTCTCTCATGTACAATTACTGGCTGCCAACCTCGGCATCCCCAATGTCGTCATCGACGCCCAGCTGAGCGAACGCCTGAAACGCCATGCGGGTGAAAAGGTGACACTGGCGGTCAGCCCGGGCGGACTCGTCGAATTGACGCAGAGCAAGGCACCGACGGTGAGCCGGGCGCCACAGCCAACGGACAGCCCGCTGACGATCGACACCGCCAAACTCAACCTCAAACGCCGCGATTTTCCAGCGCTGTCACAACTGGCGGCCTGTGATGCGGGCCGCATCGCCGGACCCAAGGCAGCCAATCTGGGCGAACTCAAACGTCAGTATCCCGAAGCGGTCACCGATGGCCTGGTGATTCCGTTCGGACATTTTCGCGCATTGCTGGATCGACCGCTGGAAAATGGCGGGCCATCGGTATTCGAGTGGATGCATGAACAGTATCGAAAACTGGCGCAGTTGCAGGGCCCGGCTCGTGACCGTCAGCGCCGTGAATTCCTGGCTCGCCTGCGACACTGGATCGAACAGGCCGACCCCGGCGAAACATTTCGCCGCGGCCTTCAGGCCGCGCTGCAACGCACATTTGGCGCCGATGGCGATTACGCCGTCTTCGTCCGCAGCGACACCAATGTCGAAGATCTGCCGGGATTCACCGGCGCGGGACTCAATCTGACCGTTGCCAATGTGGTGGGTTTCGACAATATTCTCAAGGCGATTCTGCGGGTCTGGGCGTCGCCGTTCACCGACCGCGCCTGGCGTTGGCGTCAGGCGCGCATGGCGCATCCGGAGGCGGTCTATCCTTCGGTACTGCTGTTACGCAGCGTCGCGGTGGATAAGTCGGGTGTGATGATCACGCTCGATACCCGCAATGGCGAGCCCGGCAAGGTCACCGTGGCGACCAATCATGGCGTTGGCGGCGCCGTGGCCGGGCAGGCGGCGGAAACCTGGGTATTGTCGCTCGATGGCCATGACAAACGTTTGCTGGCCGATGCCACTGCACCGCGGATGCGGTTGCTCGACACCAACGGTGGCTTGCGCGAGCGGCCTGTGCCGGCGAGTGGAAAAGTGCTGAGTCACGACGAGAGGCGACAACTGTTGGCGTTGGCCAGTACGCTGCCGGCCCGCTTTCCACAATACGACGGAACAGGCAGGGAAACCGCCGCCGATGTCGAATTCGGTTTTCGCCGTGGCAAGCTGACGCTGTTTCAGATTCGCCCCTATGTCCGCAATCGACGGGCCCGGCGCATGAAACGTCTGGTGGACATGGATACACCACTGCGGGCAATCGCCGACAAGCAGATCGACCTCGCCCAGTTCTCGGTCGTCGCCGAGCAGGCAATCAAGCCCGCCAAGGTGCCACCACCATGATACGGGTCACCGTCATGCTCTTTGGGCTGTGTCTGTCGCTGCCCTGGGCGCGCAACCTGGAAGCCTATCCGCTCGATGGCGACGGCTATACCGGCATTGCGCGGCTGGAAGGCTACCGGCTGGCGCAATCGGGTCGGGCGCGGGCGCGTATCCAGCCACCGGGCGCCTTGTTGCCGTTGGCGAAGGTCGATATTCGCCTGCGCGAGCGGCCCAATTTGGAACTGCCGCCGCCGGATGGTGAATTCCAGCAGCAGATCCTGAAACTGCTGGGCCGTCAGGCGCCACGTTTCGCGATCGCGATCCTCGATCTGACCGATCGGGATCATCCGGTTCATGCGGCCCATCGGGCCGACGTCGATTTCAATCCTGGCAGTGTCGGCAAGCTGGCGGTCGCCATAGGTCTGTTCCATGAACTGGCGCTGGCGTTTCCCGATGTCGCCGCACGTGAGGCGGTACTCACCAATACCCGGGTGACCGCGGACAGCTTCATCCGCAGCGATCACCACAAGGCGCCGTTCTGGCACAGCGCCCGGCGTCGCATGGTCTACCGCCGGATCCGGATTGGCGATCAGGCCAATCTCTGGACCTGGCTCGACTGGATGCTCTCTGCCTCGTCCAATGCCGCCGCGGCGATGGTGCAGGAACAATTGCTGCTGTTGCGTCATTTTGGCGCGGCCTATCCGCCGCCAGGCGATCAGGCGCGGCGTTTCCTGAGCGAAACGCCGCCGGTGGAGCTGGGCCGGATACTGCGCGCGGCGATGGATGAAGGCTTGCAGGCGGCCGGTGTCGATACATCACATTTTCGCCAGGGTGGGTTCTTCACACATGAAGGCAAACGGCGCGCACCGGCTGGCAGCAGTCACGCCGATGCACGCAGTTTGCTGCAGCTGCTGCTGCGGCTGGAGCAGGGGCGGGTGATCGACGACTTCTCCAGCCGCGAGATCAAACGGCTGTTGTATATGACCCAGCGCCGTATCCGCTATGCCTCATCGCCCGCACTGAAGTCGGCGGCGGTCTATTTCAAATCCGGATCCTTGTACAAATGCCGGCCCGAGCCGGGATATCGCTGCGGCCGCTATCGTGGCAACAAGCTCAATCTGCTCAATTCGGTGGCGATCATCGAGTCGCCTGCTGGTGATGACGCCGGGCTGTTCTATCTGGTGGTGGTCAGCTCCAACATTCTGCGCCGCAATGCCGCGGTGACGCATCAGACGCTGGCGACGCGAATTCAGCAGTTGATGGAACGACGCCACCGGCGAGAAAAGCCATGAACTGCTGGATCGACTGATGAAGCGACGACGTGACACGGCCATTCTGCCTGATGTGATGCAGGTTACAGACTCTACGGTATGCTTGCGTGCTGTCTTGTTGTTTGCCGATTTATTTCTGATCGTCACCGCGCTGTACCTGCTCAAGCCCTCCAGCCGCTCGTTGATTCTCGATGTCATCAGTGCCGCGCAGTTGCCCTATGTCTGGCTGCTGTCGGCCGGAATATTGTTCGCGGCTGTCGCGGCTTATCAGTGGTTGCTCGAACGGTTTCAGCGATTGCCTGTCGTCCTGGCCGTGACGTTGGCATTTGTGGTCGTGCTGCCATTGATGCGTCAGTGGTTGCAGCAGCCCGGCAGCACTGCGCCGCTGGTCTTCTATATTGTCGTCGATCTGCTGGGTGTGATGCTGGTGGAGCAGTTCTGGAGCCTCGCCAACAGCCTGTTCAGTGCCGCTGACGGCAAGCGTTGGTATGGCCTGATCGGGGCTGGCGGCTTGCTCGGCGGCGGCGCGGGCAGCACCCTGGCAGCCACGCTGGTGCGGCATACGACCCTGGAAACAGCCGATCTGCTATGGGTTGCAGCCGCTATTTTGGGACTGGTCTGCCTGCTCACCCTGGTCATGGGCTGGCTGCATCTCTATGACGATACGCATCAACCATCGGCAGGGGCAGGTCGGACCTGGCAGCAGCGCGGTGGGCCCCGTGGGCGTTATCTCGTGTTGATCGCTGCTGCATTGCTGATGGCGCAATGGATTTCGCCATGGGTCGAATTCCAGTTCATGCGCGTCATCGAAGCCAGCTATTCCGAGCGCGAAGCGCGTACCGCGATATTGGGGGATTTCTTCACGCTCATGAGCCTGGTGTCCCTCATCATCAACCTGGTGATGACGCCGCTGATTCTGCAGCGCCTGGGTGTACTGGCCGGCCTGCTGGTGCAGCCCCTGGTGTTGGTAGTCGCGGCCTGGGGTTATGGCCTGTCACCAGGCATTCACACGGCCGTGCTGATGAAGATCAGCGACCGTGGACTGACTCATTCGCTCACCCGGGCATCGCGGGAACTGCTCTATATTCCGGTCGATGCCGAGCTGATGTATCGCGCCAAGGGCTGGATCGATATGTTTGGCTATCGCGTTTTCAAGATGCTCGGGGCGCTGTCGATCCTGTTTCTGACCCAATGGACTTCACTCGAACGATGGTTGCCGCTGAACCACATCATCGTGCTGGCCTGTCTGATCTGGGCCGGGCTGTTGGTGGTACTGCATCGGGATTACCGCCGGGTCGTCTTCGATATCTCGAACGCGGTATCCTGAAGGCCGTGACCCGATGCCGTTACCAGGACCATGAAATCTTTCTCCACCTGTTTGTGGCTGACGCTGTTGTCGGCCATGCTGTGCAGCCCCGCGATGGCGCGCCATCGCCCCGTTGGCATAACACCGACCCTGCAACAGATCACCGTGCGCCACCGCGGCGAGCCGGTTGTCATCCGCCGTGATCCGGACAACGAAGCGACCATCGATCCGGCCTACGCCAAGACTTCCCGGCCTTGCCCGCCGTTTTGTATCCAGCCAATGGTGATCGCGCCCGGCGTGGAAACGATTGGCGAACTGGAAGTGCTCGATTACCTCGACCGCAAATACAACCGCGGCGAGAACGATATCGACATCGTCGATTCACGCACACCCGCCTGGGTGGCGCATGGCACCATACCGGGGTCGATCAATGTGCCCTGGACGCGGCTGGAGCCCCGCAAGGGCGCCTCCGTCGATGGGCTGATCCGGCTGCTGAAGCAGCGCTTCGGCGTGACCCTGGCTGGCGATGCGGATACGCTCTCGGTCGAAGAGGCGCTGGCGAGCGGCCATGCGGCGGAGGTCTTCGATTTCAGCCGGGCGCACACACTGGTGCTGTTCTGCAATGGCATGTGGTGCGGCCAGTCGGCCAACAGCATCCGCAATCTGCTCAAACTGGGCTATCCGGCCGAAAAACTGAAGTGGTATCGCGGCGGCATGCAGGACTGGTCCGCGCTGGGGCTCTCAACCATTCGCGCCGGCGTCCAGCGACCGGGCGATCCGTGACAGGGTGGGTGTCTCGATACCGGCCTGGCGCGCGATCGCCAGTGCCCGCGCCAGCCGCTGCGGCGCGCTACGCCCCATACAACCGTGATCGGGATCACCCTCGAAGGCAACGACCATGGCCTCGATCAGGCGTTGACGGTCGAGCGGTTCACCCACCAGGGTCTCCTGGATCGCCAGCACATCGTCGGCCACGGCTTCGGCCAGTGCCCGGTGATCCCGCCATAACGCCGACACTGTGCCGCCGGTTTCCAGGCCGGCGATATTGGTGGTCAGGATGTACAGGTTCTTGCGCACCAGTTCGAACAACAGTGCTTCTTCCGAGCCGAGCACCGTCGCGGGCAGTTGCAAGGCGGCCAGCGCCTGTTGCAGCAATGCGGCATGGGGGCCGTGGATCACCGACGGCACCACCACGCGCGAATCCATGCCCGGTTTTTTCTCGAACCAGACCGAGATGACCGTGGGATCGGTCAAGCCATGCGCCTGCCAGTCTCGTGGCAACAGCTCGTTCTGCAGCAATACCAGCTGTTCACGCCATGGTGCGGGAATCCGCTCGAGCACGGGATGAAGATCGTTCTCGCCGGTGGCGACCACGACCATGCGCGGTGCTTCGAGTTGCGCCGCCAGTTGCTCCATGTCGGTATCTCGCAGTACCGGCACGACCGGCAGACCGATGCGCAGACAGCCTCGGGCGATGACACTGCCGATTTCGCCGAGACCGATGATGACGACAGGATGATTCAGATCAGGAAGGTTCATGGCTTTGGCTCCAACTGGATGACGGGCTAG
>CAZTJP010000092.1:0-7997 GCA_964613895.1 uncultured Thiotrichales bacterium
CTATGACCAGTTCCTGAGCATGCGCACCTGCGCCAGCACATCGCCTTGATAGCCCTCGATGCGGATCACGTCGGGATCGCCGGGGAAGGGAATGGTCGCCCGGCCGTTGGTATCGACACTGGTCAGCGGACGTTGGTCGAGGTACACGTCGATGCGGCTCAGGTTGACCGAGGTCACCTCCAGCGTCTGGCCATCGATGGCCACATCGAGCCGGGTGACCGGTTGCGCATCGATCAATCGCGCGCAGAACCGCAGCAGGTCGATATTGCCTTCGAGCAGGTCGCGGCGCGTCATGTGGTAACGCCATTGGCCGACCACGCCGATGTCTTCGATGGGCATGCCGGCCGATACGCCGATGCGGGTCGCCCGCCGCACCGACAGTGTGAAGCCGACGCCGGGCGGCAGTGGCGCCAAAGCATGGTCGGTGCCGTCCAGCGCCGCGCGCAGGGTTTCCAGCCGCCAGACATTGGCGCCGCCCGCGCCGGTGGCCTGGCCGACGCTGACGATGGCGCCGACCCGGTTGTCCACAAAGCCTGCTGCGAACAGGTCCCCGGCCGAATAGGTGGTGGGATCGACCACCGCCACGACCGGGCCGCCATAGACCTGGCCGATGTCATTGCAGCGTGCCGGCGGCGTGATCGGCGTGCCCTGGGAATACAGCTCGCCGGTGGCGGCCGCCTCATGCAGACTGCGCTGCCAGGGACTCAGCAGCCGGCGATTCTGCGGCGCATCCGCCATCGCCCGGGTCAGATCGGTGGCGCGCAGCGAAAAACGCACCGGCTCGATCGGCTCGGGCGTGAACAGTTGCAGCATCCGCTCGGCTGCCCAGATGAGGCCGCCGGGATTGCCGCGCAGGTCGATGACCAGCCCGTTGTCGGGCAGTAGCCGCAGCAGCCCGATCACTTCGTCGAGGAAGCCATCGTCATCGAGCAGATCGAAGCTCCACAGGCGCATCAGGCCGTAGGATTTACCCTCCACCGTAAAGATGCGGGCGGCAACATTGTCCTGGAAACGGCCGGACATCCAGCCATCGGTCGGCGAAGCTGGCAGCGCGGCCCGGCTGCGATCGGCCTGCTCGGTCCGCCACAAGCGGGGATTGAAGCAGAGTTTCTTGGCGCGGCGGATGACCGACCGTTCCGGGTGCAATGCCAGCGCGGTGGCTGCCGCCTCGGCGGGCCGTACCGGATCCGGTCCTTCGCCGGGGGCGACGAATCGCCACGGCAGCCGCAGTTCTCGTTCGCTGCCGTCAGCCGCGCGATAACCGACCAGTACCCAATGCTCCAGCGGCACAGGCACATAGCCCAACGGCCGGAAGGTCAGTGAATCGACCGCCCGGGCGAGTGCGCTGTCCGGCCGGCCACCCCGCGCCTGGCGGGCATGCTCGCGCACCGCATCGGCGATCGGCATACCGTTCCAGAACAGCACCTCCACACCCGCTGTGAAAGCCGCGTCATCGAACTCGCCTTCGATCACTTTGGAGACGAGATAACGCGGCGCATCGAGCGGGCCGAATGGCTCGACCAGAAACGGCAGCCGGGCGACGATGGCGCTGCCCGGCGGCGCGATGTAACTGGTATGCGCATCGCGCAGCGAACGGAGGATATCCGCCACGCGTTCGTGAAACTCCGGTTCTTCCAGTGGTTCGCTGGCGACCTGATCCTGTAACCGGCGAAGCTGCTGCACCGGATCGATGCCATGCATCGCCTGTTTCAGCGGCAGATGCACATAGAGGTTTTCGATGATCCGCCGCAGTTGCTCGACGATGCCTGCCTGCTGACCGGCATCCAGCGAGGGTTGCGCCCGCAGACGTCGCTCGAACGCCTCCCGGCTGATGGCCTTGTCCGCAGCTCGCCGCCTCATGGCCAGTCCGCCTCATCCGCGAATAGCGCCTCCAGATCGTCGAGCACATGATCGTGCCAGCCGCCGCGCCGCAGGCGCCGATGCCAGGCCCGGTCATGCACGATATTGGGCAACGGCGGCGCGCTGAATTCCGTTCCCGGCGGCGGTGGCCCGGCGACGCTGGCCGGACCACCCGGCATGTCGGATTCCAGGATCAGCGGCGGCAGGGCCGTCGGCTCGGCACGGGCGAACCAGTCAGTCTCCGCCGCCAGCCCGCGCTCGATCGCCGCCACCGGGTCGGCCTGAACCTGCTTCAATGCCCGCAGCACGGCACGCCAGGTCCAGCGCTGATCGGGCGCATCCGGACGGCGCAGCGGCACATGCCGGGACTGCCGACCGATTCGCACCGCCGTGGTCAGCCGCTGGCCGGCCGCTCGCATCAACGCGCGTTTGCCGTAAACCGCCTCGCCGCCGACCACCACCAGTTCGATGTCCTGCTCACGCGCCAACAGCAGGTTTTTCCACGGATCGGCATGGCGGCGGGTCACGACTACCGCATCGGCCAGCCGGCCGGCTTCGAAGCGCCCCGGCCCCACGCCCCAGGCGCGCGTCAGCAGATCGCCGGGATTGCTGGTGACCATTTCGATCAGATCGAAGGCCTCCAGCGGCAGGCCGGCGTGCTGCACCCAGCGGGCCGCCACTTTCAATTCGCCCAGCAGATTGCGGCTGCCGGAAGGCCCCCAATCCGTTCCCAGACAAACCGTGACCCCTTCCGCGCGCGCCGCCATCACATCGGTGGTCTGACCGTACAACCACAGATTGGACAAGGGTGACCAGATCACCCCGCCCGGCCCCGGCTCACCGCGCAGTTCGGCATTCTGCCGCCATTGGCGGAACGACTCGCGGCCCACGGCGCAGCAATGAATGGCGAACAGCCGGAAACGCAGGCAACCGGCCATGGCGACATCGGCAAACTCGCGCGCCACCTTGCTGTGGCGCTGGCCTTCCGCCAGGTGGTAGACCAGGCTCTTGTGCTGATCCAGCAGGCTGCGCCGATGCTCGAGTTCAGCCAGATCGAGATTCACCACCGAAGTGCGAATGGCATCGCGGTCGATATCGTCATCGACATTGCGGATCAGCCTGTTGACGGGTTGCCCGCGCGCCGGCGGCCAACCCTGGATGCTGCTGGCGCCGCCGGCCAGCGCCCGCACCTGCGCATAGGCCAGCAAGGCTTCCGGCGCGCCTTTCAAATAGGCATAGGCCGGCCAGCTCACCCTGGGTTTGTAGGAAGGCGCGCGCGGCCATTGATCGCGATGCAACCAGGGCCCCTTGGTGCGCGTCGGTTCGTCCCAGATCGGCAAGGTGGCGAAAGCGATATGGGAATGCAGATCCGACAACGCGGGATAGACCCAACTATCGCCGACATCGATCTGCCGCACCCCCGCTGCTGGCCTGCTTCGGTGATGCCGGACACGTTCGACCCGCCATGGCGCGGCGTCTGCGTGCTCACTGCCGGCCTGTTCGTCCTGACGGACGAAGCGGACGCGGCCGAGGAAATGCGCATCGGGCGCCTGCCGATCGAGCGGTACGATACGGCCCTGAATCTCCAGCGCCGTCACGAGTCGGCCTTCATGCGGGCAACGGCGGCCTGCGCTTTGCGGCTCAGCGGTTCCGGCCGCAAACGATAAGCCCAGTCCGGCATCACCAGCTTGTAGTAATCGAACGACCAGGCCGAACCCTTCTTCGCCTGAATCGCCCGATCGCCGCTCGACCCCTGCCAGCGCAATGTACCAAAAGGCAGATCGCCTCGGGGAATCTGCTCACGTTCACCGTGATAGTCATAGCTGGGCGAATCGAGATCGCGGCGATAAGCCATCTGCCGCAACGCCTGCAACGCCCGTCGCCAGTCGGCATTCACGCCGGAAGCCTGAACTGGATGGATAGACACTGCCGGAATACCGCCCGGATTGACATGAGGCGCCAGACGCTGTGCCATCGGCCCCATGAAAACCAGTACGCTGGGCCGCGAGCGAGCGACGATCTCACGATGCAACGCCCGCACCTCGGGCGTATCCACCGCCGCCTCCACCCTGGACGGTGACTCATGGCACGTATCGATCGGCAACACGCGAACGATCGCATACGAACGGGTCACGCCCGCTGCGCGCAAGAAAGCCTGTAGATGCTGGCCGGCATCGCCACAGAGCGCCCGGCAGGTGAACAGGTCGTCCTGGGATTGTTGATCGGCCAGCACGAAGATAGCGGGCCTTTGCAGCCGCCCGCGATAGATCGGGCCGGTGCCCATGGCGAGATCCGCCTGCAACCCCAGGGCGGCAAAATCCGGCCAGCCCAGGCCCGGCGATCCGCCCTGCAACAAGCGCGCGAAACGGGGCGATGGCCCACGATCGAATTCCCGATAGTGCTGCTTCGGCGGTTCATAGGGCAGATCTCCCGGCGGCGCGCTGTAGCCTTCGGGGCTGCCGCCGGCGTCATCCGGATAACGCAATCGGTGACCCTTGTTACCGTATTTGCCTGCAGCCCCAAACAACTGGATCGACTGCTGGCGGTCCTTGCGGTTGGACGAGGTGGCGCCGCGGCCAAGACGCCAGCAGATGCCGTAGGGGAAATCACGAAATGGAATGGGATCAGAAGTATAGCGCCAGGCGCTGGCCGGGCTGCGTACCGCGTCCTCATCGACCGGCAACCAGTCTGGATCCTGCCCCGCCCAGCGTTCGACCGCGCGAATCGCGGCAACGAACGAAGCCCGAATGCGTGACACCCCGCCGCCCCGGGCAATGCCGCCGGGATGCATCACGCCCACCAGTTTCAGTCTGGGCGAAATGACCGAGGCATCCGCCCGGTCCAGATGCCGCGGATCGGCGCTTCCACCGTGGGATTCCAGCCAGGAAGCCAGCGACTCCTTGGCGGCAGTGCCAACCGCAATCGCCAGGCGCAAATCGTTGCGCGCGACCACATAGTCGAACAGTGCTTCGCGATGCTGCCGAATCGGTGAATCCGGATGCTGGGCCAACTCGCGATTGTCGCCATCGTATTGCCCGAAAATGGGATAGACGAAAGTATTCAGGAACAGGTACGAGCGAGTGATGCCAAGATGGTTCAACAAATTCTGCATGCGGCCACCGGTACCGCCGGTGAAGGCACGGTGCGACAGCGACTCGTCCTGCGCGCCCTCCTGCCCGACCACCAACACCTTGACCTGGTGGTCGCCCAAGCGCCCCCGATAGAACATCGGTCCGAAATGCCAGCGAAACTCCTCCCGCCCGGTCATCGCCTTGCCCAGCCCGCGATAATTGGGCGTCTCAGCGAACAACCGTGGCCACCGCCGGTTTCGGGGCGGCCCGGGATCGTATTCCCAGGGATCGCCACGTTTATCCCTGTCATCACCTGCCATGCCGCGTCCTCTTGTCCCACACTCTACTGAGCATAGGCAACGCATCCGGCAACCACAAGGAAGCCCCACCCCCGCCCACACCACCGTCATCCCCGCTCCACACCACTTGTCATCCCCGCGGGACACGGGGATCCAGTCACAGGGATGTGAACCACCAACGCAGGCCGCCCTCCCTGGCACTGGTTTCCGGCATCCTGCCCCATGTCAGCAGGCTCGTGCATTTGGCGGTTTGGGTGGCTTGAGTTTTGACGTAAGTATTGTTTTCGTTATAGTTTGCGCATCGATGGTGACACCGGAACATCGAACTTCTGGCAAGGCGGAACTGCCAATGATGAACTCAAACTCACGTTCGACAGACAGCGTTCGATCAGCGAAATCAAAATTTTCACCAACAATACAAACTTTGCCGTATCGAATGGTGGTTCGAGATCGAATGCACCCACAATCCGCCTGTGAACGTGCGATATCTCAAACTCATCGTGACTTCGGATTTTGCTACCACAAAGATCTACGAAGTCGAAGTCACGGGTTTCTGACACTGGAAATAGCGTGATCACCAGCCCCACCCCGGTCGTCAAGGATCTGGTATTGATCGGTGGCGGGCACAGCCATCTGGCGGTGCTCAAATCGTTCGGCATGAAACCCGTGCCCGGCCTGCGGCTGACCCTGATCACGCGCGACATTCATACGCCCTACTCCGGCATGCTGCCCGGCTTCATCGCCGGGCGCTATAACTATGACGAGGTGCACGTCGATCTGCGACCGCTGGCGCTGTTCGCGGGCGCGCGGGTCCTGCATGCCTCGGCGCAATGGCTCGATCTCGACAATCGCCTGGTGCACTGTGATGGCCGCCCGCCGATTCCCTTCGATCTGTTATCGATCAATATCGGTTCGCGCCCGAACGTGGCTGATGTCGATGGCGCTGCCGAGTTCGCCATCGCCGTCAAGCCCATCGACCGGTTTCTCCTCCGCTGGAACCAGCTCGCAAAACAGGCCTTGCAGGCCGCCGACCATTTTCGGATCGCCGTGGTCGGGGGTGGAGCTGCCGGCGTCGAACTCGCGCTGGCAACTCAGTACCGGCTGCAACAGGCGCTGCGTGACCTGCACCGTGACAGTAATCACCTGGAATTTCACCTGTTCACCGAGGATGACACCATCCTGCCGACACACAACCGCAAGGTGCAACAGCATATGCACCAGCGGATGACCGAGCGTGGCATCACGTTGCACACCGGGCGTCGCGTCGAGGCAGTCACCGAGGATGCAGTGATTCTCGCCGGAGGTCAGGTGGCGCCAATCGATGCGGTGCTGTGGGCCACGCGAGCCTCGGCACCCGCCTGGCCCGGCCTGTCCGGCCTGGCGGTCGATGATGGCGGTTTCATCCAGGTTCGCGACACGCTGGAGTCGGTCTCACATCCCGGCGTGTTCGCGGCCGGCGACATCGCTGCCATGGTTGCCCATCCGCGTCCCAAATCCGGTGTTTTCGCGGTGCGCCAGGGGCCGCCGCTGGCGGAGAATCTGCGCCGGGCCGCGCTGGGCAAACCACTGAAAAACTACAAACCGCAAAAAGCCTTCCTCAGCCTGCTCGCCACTGGCGACGGTGAGGCAGTCGCCTCTCGCGGCCCATTGTTCGCCCAGGGCCGGAAAATCTGGCAGATCAAGGACTGGATCGACCGGCGTTTCATGCGCAATTTTTCCGAACTGCCGGACATGGCTGTGGATGAAAAACCACCTGTCAGCACCGGGCTGGCCGACGAGTCGGCACTCAAGGAAATTTCCTCTCTCGCCATGCGATGCGGTGGCTGCGGCGCCAAGGTGGGAGAAACGGTTTTGAGCAACGTCATGCGCCGCCTGCACCCCGTCCAGCGTGAGGATGTGCTGGTGGGCCTGGATGCGCCGGATGATGCCGCGGTCGTCCAGACGCCGCCCAACCGCCTGCTGGTGCAGAGCGTGGATTATTTCCGCGCTTTCATCGACGATCCGTACCTGTTCGGCAAGATCGCCGCCATCCACTGCCTGGGCGATCTCTACGCCATGGGCGCCAGTCCGCAGTCGGCGCTGGCAATCGCCACCCTGCCCTACGGCCTGGAGAAACAGGTCGAAGAAACCCTGTTTCAGTTGATGTCCGGCGCGCTCGAAGCGCTCAATGAAGCTGAAGCCGCGCTCGCCGGCGGTCATACCTCGGAAGGCGCCGAACTCGGTTTCGGCCTGACCGTCAACGGCCTCATCGCCACCGGCGAACTGCTGACCAAGGCCGGTCTGCAACCCGGCGACCAGTTGGTGCTGACCAAACCACTCGGCACCGGCACGCTGCTGGCCGCCGATATGCGCCGACAGGCCAAGGGCCGCTGGATCGACGCCGCGCTCGAACAGATGCAGCAATCCGCCCGCGCGGCGGCCGATGTCCTGCGCCAACACGCGGTCACTGCCTGCACCGATGTCACCGGCTTTGGACTGCTCGGGCATCTGCTGGAAATGGCGCAAGCCTCGGGCGTCGATGCCCGACTCGAACTGGATGCCTTGCCGGTCATGGCAGGCGCTGACGAAACCCTCGCCGCTGGCATCTTCAGCACCATGCAGGACCAGAACATCCGTCTGCGGCGCGCCTTGGAAGCCACCGACGCCCAGCGCCAGCACCCCAATTTTCCGCTGCTGTTCGACCCGCAAACCGCCGGCGGTCTGTTGGCGGGCATTCCAAAAAACCAGCTCACCGCCTGCCTGGAAGCGTTGCGTGATGCCGGTTACC